>JAFDJI010000658.1 GCA_019307545.1 Deltaproteobacteria bacterium
ACCCGCTGAAGTGCCCCGACGCCTTCGCCGAGGCGGCCACCGCCGACATGGCGAAGTGGCGCTACACCCCCGCGCTGGTCGAGGGTGCGCCCATCCGGTTCATGTCCCCGCTCCTGGTGACCTACACCCTTTCCGAGAAGGACTACCGGATGATCTCCGAGAAGTCCTGGTCACGGGTGGACCGGGATCTCCAGAAGAAGCAGAGCCTGAAAAAGGTGCTCGGCTTCGTCGGCATCGCGCTCGCCAGCGGAGGCGCGGTGGTGGGCGGCCTGGCCGCCGCCGAGCAGGTGGGCATCGAGGGCGGCCGCGAGCAGGCCATGGTTGGCAGCATCGGAGCCGGGGTATTCGGCCTCGGCGTCGGGCTTTCGATTGGCAGCTTCGCCGGCGCGGGGCGAGCCCGACGACAGTGGGAGCTGTGGCAGTACTTCGAGCCCTGAGCAAACGCGGTCCGGTCAGATCGTCCCGAACACGTGGTTTGACCGACGGCGCCGAAGGGCGAAGCCCACCACCAACAAACCCCAGACCCCAGCGGCACCGTGGCTGGTGCTGCACCCGCAGGCCGTTGGGTCCTCGGGCTCGGGCTCCTCGCGCTCCACCGGTGCCACCCGGACAGCAGAACACGCCAGATCGATGGGCTCCGCGTCGAGACGTAGGGTCAGCGTCTCCTCATCGGCGGCCCACGCGGTAGCCTCCTCTCCGGAAACGCCCTCGGCATCGAAGGCCACCAGGCGCACGCCGGCGAGCGCGTCCACGCCGGGCCCACCACAGGAAAGCTCCACCGGCCAGGTGTCCGCCTCTGCCGGGAAGTCCAGGTAGGAGGCGGTGTGGGTGGTGACGAGGTGGGTGACCGTGAACTCCGAGCCGTCCGCCGCCACCGTGCGAACCGGCACCGACACGTTCCCAAGGCAGGCAAGTTCGTCCTCGGCATAATGCTGCCCATCGTCACGGGTACAGGCGAAGCCGTTCCAGGTGGCGTGCTCCAGGAACAGGTCGTCGAACCCCATCCCCCAGCGGCTGCCCGCCTCGGCGTCCAGGGCGTCGAACCAGTCGTGGTTCTCGGCGAGCGCCTCCCAGATCGCGAGCCGGTCGCCGTCCTGCTCGGCTCCGAAGTCCTCCCAGAACTTCACGAACACGAACCCCGCGTATTCGTACCGCCCCGAGAGGTCGTCGATGGCCTGCCCGGGCGACCCGAGGCGGGTGGCGTACAGGACGGCCACCGCCAGGCTCAGCGCGCCGTCCATGGGGCCCAGGTACTGCTCGTAGGTCGCGGTGGCCTCGTAGATCCAGGAGTGCGCCTCCCAGGTGTAGCGGTACTGCACACAGTGGTGAAGCTCGTGGTGGACCACCGACTCCAGCAGCAGGCCCACCTCCGCGAGGCCGCCGTCCACCTCCATCCAGCAGGAGCCCCGTCCCACCTCTCCATCGATCACGATGCCGTGGGCGTACCCGTTGATGTCGACCGTCTGGATGTAGACGTCGATGGCGTCACTGCCCCCCTCTACGTCGTCGGGGACGAGTGCGCGGTACCCCTCGTCCAGGTACCGATCCCGCGCCTCGACCAGCGCAGCGAGCGTCCGCTCCGCGGCGTCATCGCTGCCGGGCCGATCAGCACCCTCCTCGGTGTAGTGAACGCGGAAGACACCGTCCTCGGAGTCGAGGGTCAGCTCTGGCCCCGACAGCGTCGGGCGGTTCGCACGTGCCCCAGGAGGACCCGGCGGGACCGTGGCTGCCAGGGCCGCCGCAGCCGCGCCGAGGAGCCAGATCACCGCCTACGCTCGCGCCGCCGCAGCCACAGCAGACCCGGCAGGAACCACCAGACGGCATTGGGACCGGCGGTCGCACAGCCTCCCTCGCCCCCACACCCGTTCTCGGCGTCGGAGTTGTCGTAGGGCACCGGGCCGACCGTGGCGCGTACGCCCAGCCAGTCCCCGCCCCCGCTGGGGTCCGAGGCAATGCTGCTCAGGCCGACCCCGTTCAGGGAGGGGATGAGGAAGGAGATCTGGTCGAGCAGATCGCCGAGGAACACCTCGAGCAGGACCTCGAGCACCCCACCGAAGTTGTCGGAGATCGTCTCGTCGGACCCCGCCACCAGCTCGTTGTGGCTGGCGATGATCACCGTGTCTTCGGGGGCCAGGGTCACGTCCAGCGCCAGTTCGCCGAGGGTGCCATCGAAGGCGAGGTCGACCCCGGCGTCCACCTCGAGGTCGATGCCCAGGGCGCGGGTCTGGCGGAAGTCGACCTCCGCGAAGAAGTCGACGCCCAGCTCCCGGATCTCCGCCACGATGTCGTGCTCGCCCTCATAGTTGACCAGGGGCGACTCGTCGGGGGAGGTGACGATCCTCATCGGCATGCTCTCGGGGAACAGCGCCGTGAACCCCTCACCGCCGATGATGCCGAGCAGCGAGGTGTTGAGGGGAATGGGAAGCTCGAAGTCCCCACCCTCGGACAGGTCATAGCAGAACAGCCCACTCCGCCAGATCGCGTACAGGGCCTGGTTGCCGATGTCGTCGGAGAGCTGCACCGCCACCTGGGTTCCCGGGGGGTTGGCGGTGATGTCGGGGACCGGGGTGGAGGTCTTCAGGGAGCCGCCGGGGTCGCGGTCCACCATGCACTCGCCCTGCTCGGCGAACATTCGGCCCTGAGCGTAGATCTCCAGCCCATTGGGGGTGATGTCGATGTTCTGCGGCTCGACCATCACCTCGAGGTTGGTGGCCCCGATCGCGATCACATCTTCAAAGCGGGCCGCCGAGAGCGCATCCTCCAACATGGCCTCGATGTCGCCCATCTGGTCCGCGATGACCGCGTCGAGGACCGGCTCGATGATCTCCACCAGGAACTCGATCAACGAGAACCCGAACACCCAATCGAGCACCGTGTCGATGGAGGTGATGCTGCAGTTGAAATCCGGGTCGAGGTGGTAGGTCGTGAGCCCGTGGGTGTAGGTCACGGTGCCCAGGGTGACATCGATGACGTTGTTCCCGTCGAGGTCGGTCACCACGTCCATGGTGGCCGGCATGGTCACGTAGACCGGGAAGGGGTCGACCCGGGTCCAGCAGCCCTCCTCCCACAGGCAGGTGTCGTACCACAGGTAGAAGGGGTCGCTGCTGTCGTTGAGCCACACCTGCAGGTCGGCCTCGATGTCCAACACGTTGGTGCGCGGAATCAGGCGCACGTCATCCACGCCGATACCCACCCAAGCGTTCGAGAACTCGAAGCCGTAGCACGAACCTTCGCCCTCGATCACGGCGGGAATATCGAAGTTCTCCGGCACCACGAACGGCACCACGTCAGCCAGGGCGTCCAAACCGGCCTGGGTCGCCTGGATGGATGCCGCTTCCTGGATGGTGGCTCCCGGGGCCCAGGTGCTGGCCTGTGCCTGAACGGGAGCGAGGACAATAGTGAACAACAGTGCGGTAAACACGGGCACCCCGAGGCATAGAACGAGGAGCCCATTCATACACGATGTTTGCCGGAGCCGCAAGAAAAAAGGGTGTGATAGACGGGGCAGGAGCGC
>JAFDJI010000659.1:0-452 GCA_019307545.1 Deltaproteobacteria bacterium
GGGGTCTGTACCACGCCGACGCGGTTGTTCTCCGGTCGGCCCATGAAGTGGACCAGCCGCGCCGCGTAGTCGTGGAGGAGTTGGCTGTCCGCGTCCAGGTTGATGATGAAGACAGCATCGGGAATCGCGAGGGTGGCCTCTTCCGAAGGGGCCGGGATCAGGTGCAGGCCGTCCTCCCGCCGGACCTCGCGGTAGGTGCCTCCGACGAGCCCGAGGTAGCTGTTGATGTTCATCGCCTTGTTCGGCTCGTGGGAGAGGTTCACGTAGCGTTTTCGCTCGAAGGAACTGAGGGAAGCGTCGAACAGCCTCTCCAGGCGCCGGTACTCGGCGTCGATGGAGAGCGGCGACGTCTCCGAGCCCTCGTTGGCGTGCATGCGGAGCGCGACTGCGCGGTTGCGGTGTTGGTGGGCACGCAGGAAGAGGATGTTCTCGACGTAGAAGGCGTCCATGTG
>JAFDJI010000659.1:472-3508 GCA_019307545.1 Deltaproteobacteria bacterium
CGAACCACTCCGCGACGAACTCGTGCAACGCCGCCAAACGCGCAAACTCTGCGGCGGGCTCACAGGTATCGCCGCCGCGTTGGTACACCTGCGCAGCCTCCACGAGCCGTCGGGCCGGCCCGGACAGGGTAGTCGCCACCTCCCTCGGCAGTCGCCGAACGGCCGCGAGGGCCTTTTGATCGGCCGAGGAGAGGGGATCTGGCGGATCGTCGATGAGCAGCACCACCCGCCGCGACCCGTAGTCCTGCAACGCCGCCGACATCAGCGTCTGGCGGACCACGCGTGGTTCCTCCTTGTACGAGGGCACCAGGATGAGCAGGCTCGGTGTGTCTGCGGCCTCGTCGAGGAATGCGTCCACCTCGTCCGGCGGGGTCGCTTCGCACCGGGCCCGCCGCACCCAGCCGATTCGCGCCGCCATATAGACCAGGCTTCCGAATGCCAGGGAGCAGATGATGCCCAGGATGATCAGGTGTTCGACCACGTCTCCCGACGTGGCCTGTTCCAAGTTGTGCACCAGGGAGGCAAGGGTTTCGAGCGAGAAGAGCCCCACGGCCACCCACGTCACCGCGATTCCCGCCCAGGTGACGAGCAACTCCCGCCGACACTCGAAGCCGCTGAGAGAAATCGCCCGCTTCACGATCCAAACCCCTATGGGAAAACGCTAGCATTCGACACGTCCATTCCGCGACAAGAAAGTTGCTATTCGAACTGGGCTTCACGGCTGGAGCACGTTGCTCCCGTGTGCTGTGGGCCCACCTGCAGCTATGCTGGCAGTTCCAGCGCCCACCCGGCTCCGCATCCGGGCAACGCGACAGAGGAGCACGCGAGTGCGCAGGTCCGTCGCGGTCATCATCATCCTCGCCCTGGTGGCCAGCGCAACCCTGCTCGGCTGGTGGCGCCCCTTCCGCCCGGGGCTCCGCACCCAGGGCACCAACGTGGTGCTGATCATCGGCTGCTCGGTCCGGAAGGACCAGCTCTCCCCCTACGGAGGGCACGCCGACGTCACCCCATCCCTCCGTTCGGCAACACGCCGTGGCGCCCTGTTTGTGGATGCGGTCACCGCCGCTGTCCATACGACACCCAGCACCGCCGCGATCCTCACCGGGCACCATCCCGTCGGACCCGAGCCACTCCTCCCCGACCTACCCACCCTGGCAGAGCGCTTTCGTGCCGCAGGCTACACGACCCACGGCGGCACAGCGCACGTCGATGCAGGTGCAGCCTTCGGCTTCGACCGGGGCTTCGACCCGTACGTGGATGCGTCGGGTGGGGACGGACGCGGTGCGCCAGGCTCCCCGGTCATCGACGAGGTGCTCGACCAGGTGCGCGCCCGACGTGCAGGTCCCCCGGCGTTCATCCAGGTGCTCCTCGCCGATGCCCACGCTCCCCGAAACCCCTCGCCTCTCCTGGCCCGGCTGTTCGTGGACGAGGTGGACCTGGCGCCGACGATCGGCCCCTACCGGGCGGCCGTCCATCGCTTCGACCAGGCCGTCGCGCGCCTCGCGGTGGGGTTGGAGGGGCTGGGCTACGACACGACCAACACGGTCTTCGTGGTGGTGAGTGACCACGGTGAAGGACTCGACCATCCCAAGGGCCACGGCCATGGGTATGGGGCCTCCACCCTGGCGAGCGCGACCGCCATGCCTTGGATCGCGTGGGGTTCCGGCATCGCGTGGGGACAGGTGGTCGAGGGGTTGGCCTCCCAGGTCGACGTCGCGCCCACGATCCTCGGGCTGGTGGGCGTGAACGGCTACGCAGGACCGGGCAAGGACTGGTCGGCGCAGCTGCGAGGCGAAAGCAAACGCACGACTCGTGACCATGCGTACGCGGTGGCTTGGTCTCCAGAAGGGGCCCGCGCAGCAGTGTTCACCGCGACGCGGTCGTGCCACGTCCCCGTTGGTGACGAGCCGTTTCGGGACAACCCGGGCGTGACGTGCTTCGACCGCCTCGCCGACCCACTGGAGGCCTTTCCCCTGCCAACGCCGGACACGATGCTCCTCGAGCAACTCGAGGGCTGGATGGCCGTTCAGGGTGCCGAGACCACCGTGCCCTGAGCTCGCGGGACGCCCTCGGCCCCCACCTGGGAGAGGGAACCCGGGATCCGGATGGCATCCGAGACACCTTCGAGGCGCTCTGGAACCAGGATCCCAACGGGCAGGCGACGCCGTCGGAGGCGATTCACCCACACCGTCGCCGGTCGCGCCAGATCCTCCAGCGCAGCCGCAGGGTCCATCATTCCTGTCAGCGCGTAGAGGAGCAGGGCGCCGTTGAAACTACTGAAGGCGAAGTGCACCCACCGTCCGCGAGCGATGTCGACGCCGGCAATCGCCGCGAGATAGAGCACCAACCCCAGCACCAACGCGACATAGAAGGCCGGGGCAGCGGTGCGTCCCTGCACCTTGGGTGTTCGGGCGAAGGGGGCGCGCCGGCCAGTCACCAGCTGCTCGAGCGACTTCAGGGTTCCCGCGATGACCACCGGGATCAGCAGGATGTTGAGTGCATAGGCCCGGGCCAGATCCCGCCACTGGTAGCCAACGAGGGTGAGGTCGCGGCCATACAGGAAGAAGTAGGGCACAGCGGCGAGGAGCCCCCACAGCGACCACGGCAGCGCCTTGAAGGGGAAGACGAGCATCGCGAGCATGCCCAGGTTCACCAGGGCACCGACGGCGAGGTACTGCGTGCTGGCGGCTGCGCCGATGAACTCGCGCGGGCACCTGGCACGAAAGATCACGTAATGGAGCAGCTTGGGCCACAGGATCAGGCCACCATTCGCCCACCGGCGCCGCTGGATGATCAGCGTTCCGAAATCCGGTGGGGTGGCGCTCCAGGAAAGGCGCGCCGGATGGTTGTAGATCCGCCAACCCTTGCAGATCAGGTCCACCGAGGTCTCGGCGTCCTCGATCATGGTGCGGTCGTGCACGAATCGGACGATGCGGTGCCCGTTCTCGGTCGTCTCGCGACGCACCTGTCGCAGCGCCGCCATGCGCACCATCGTACTGGCGCCCACCATGAACCCGGCGTTGAAGTAGGTGAAGC
>JAFDJI010000660.1 GCA_019307545.1 Deltaproteobacteria bacterium
CATGCGCATCTGTCACCCCTCCATGCCGACCCTACCGTTGCGCCTCGACGAACTCCCGCTTGACCCGCTTCAGATACCGCCTCCGCTTGAACCGGCTCACCCGGTCGAGCAGCACCGTGCCCACGAGATGGTCGAGCTCGTGCTGGACGATGACCGCCTCGTAGTCCTCGAACCAGTCCTCGGCCGCGGTCCCGTCGGGCTGTCGCCACTGGACCCTCACGCGGCGGTTGCGCTCCACCATCACCTCCAACCCCGGCACCGAGAGACAGGTTTCCTCCCACTGGATGGTCTCTTCCGATCGCTCCACGATCGATGGGTTGACCATCTTGCGGAGGCGCTTCCCACGCTCCTCGTCCTCCCCTGCGTCCAAGACGATGATGCACCGAAGGTCTCCCACCTGGGGCCCAGCCAACCCCACACCCGGAGCCGCATACATCGTCTCGGCCATGTCGGAGCACAGCTGCTCCAAGGCCTCCCCGAACTCCTCCTCGCGCACCGGTCGTGCCCTTTGGGACAGCACCGGATGAGGAACCGTGATGATATCGAGAACCGCCAAGGGACTCCTCCCAGAACCAGTTCCCTATCCCACCCCGCCGGGTACGACACAGGACGCTTGTGCACGGCGCGTCTCGCCGCGTACCCTGCGTCGGGACGGAGAATCGGCAATGTCCGAAAACCTGGATGAGGTCCGCCGCAGGGGACCCCTGATGCCCCTGGCCATGGTCGGCGCCTTCGTGATCGGCGCGGGATTGGCGGGTTGGTTCATCTTCGGGGACGACTTCAAGCAGTGGGCCCGGCTGGAGAGCTTCGCCTGGGACCTCCAAGCCGGGGAGCACCTCGTCTTCGCGGAACAACACCGCGTCCGGCGAAGCGCCTCGGATGCCCCAGACCTGGTGACCACGACCGCGACGGAATGGTCCATCGTGCCCGACGCCGACGCCCGGCTTCCGGGACAGGAGGTCGTCTGGACCCAGATCCTGAACACGGCTTCGGTGGAACACCGTATCGGGGACTCGATCGCCTATGAGCACAGCTGGGGGCCGCGCGAGCCCGACGAGGCGCCGCCCGAGGACATCGAGGAGATACCCGCCGAGGTCTCCTGGGCACCCATGCTCGGTGAGCTCCGGGGGCTGTCGGTGCTCTCCCACATCGACGACCGGGCCACGACCGCGCGCTCCGTCACCCTACAGGAGACCCTGGAGCAACTGGAGACCCGGCGCACCGGCACACCCCTGGAGCAGCGCAAGCCGCTCACGGAGGACGCCGTCCGCGATCTGCACGCCGAGTTGGAGCGGTTCCTCCACCGCGACGTGGTCGCGCTGGGCGCCATCGTCGAAGACGAACTCTACCGCCCCGGGCAGACCTGGAGCCGAGAGTTGGAGGTGACGTTGGACCCGTGGGGTCGGTCCGGCGCCAAGTTCGACCTCCGCCTGGACCATTACGAAGGCGACATCGCGGTGGTCACCGCACTCGTCACCCGCCTCCCCGGGCAGACGCTGCTGGCTGCTACATCCGACGGGCTCTCGGGCCTGCGTGGGAACGGAGAGTTCCGGATCGATTGCGTCGCCCATCGACCCGTCTCGGGCCAGATGACGCTCGAGGGCAGCGGAAAGATTGAACGGCGGTTCGCCAGCGTCGCGGTCAGCCACGCCTGGGCGCTCGCCGCACCGGGGCAGCCCCCCACCATCCCTGCGGCCTACGCGTTGGAGGTACTTCCCCCGCCTGTGGACTCCGAAGCGGAGGCGGAGACCCCCGAGTAGGCGGACTCCTCCTCCACCGCGATGACCCACCGCTCGATGGCATCCGCGAGGCTGCCCGACAGGCGCTCGTTGATGACGGCATAGAAGGCGTCGCCTACCAGGTCCCGCTCCTCGGGTCGTACCGAGGTCTGCTCGCGCCAATGGCGCACGATCTCCTCCAGCCGGATCTCCGAAGCCGGGCGGGAGACCGTCCACCCCTCCTCGGTGCGGAGCAGGAAGCCACCCCTTTCGAGGACGTGCACCACCGGGCGGAGCTCTCGGGACGGGCATCCGGTGGCGCTGGCCAGCACGTCGAGGTCGAGCGCCCCACCTCCCTCCTGGAAACTCCGCCCAACACGAGCAGCTACCTCGATCGCCAGCGGCACCGAGGGGACGCGGAGTAGCTTCTGGTCGTACTCGCTCTGGTCGAACTCGGCCTCCGCGAGCGAACGGAAATTCTGCCCGACGTAGGCGACCTCCACCCCGATGAGTACGAAGACCCAGAGCAGATACAGCCAGAGCAGGAACACCGGGATCAGACCGAGTGAGCCATACACCACCTGCAGCGGGTTGTCCGAGGCGAACAGGCGAACGTACAGAGGGAAGAGCTGTCCCCCGAACATCAGCAAGATGGTGGACACGACCGCGCCCGCGATGGAGGCGCGCCAGCGCACCCGGGTGCATGGGAACAGCTTCAGCGCCGCGAGCAGCATCCCGAAGGTGACGGCCGTGGTGAGCCACCGCCCGAGCGGGAACCCGCCGAGGAGGTCCTCGGTGCCGAGCAGGGCCACCCCGAGGCCCACCGGCAACAGGGTGAGGGTGAAGTAGAAGTTGAGGAGCCGCTGTCCGAGCGGTCGGTCGACGTAGGCCCCGAAGATGTCGTTGTAGGCCCTCTCCACCATCAGGTACAGGCGGGAGCTCACGATCAGCAGGACGATGACCCCCACGATGCCCAGCGCGGCGAGGTCTATCCCCATCAACCCCGGGAGCAGGAACTCGGTCACCTCCGGGATCTCGCTCAGGAAGGTCGCGGTGAGGAGTTGCTCCACCGCCTCCTGGTTGGGCTCGAGCAGACCCGTGGCATGGAGTACCCCGAAGATCAGCACCAGCACCGGCACCAAGGCCACCAGGGTGATGTACGTCATTCCGCCGGCGCGGATGAACGCCTTGTCAGCCTCCATCTGCCGGTAGAACAGCACCGCCCACCGCACCACCGCGCGGGGAATGGCCAAACCTGGACGGCCCCCCTCGCTCGAGGTGAGCTGGTGGTAGAGCGCGCGCGGGTCGAGTTTCATG
>JAFDJI010000661.1 GCA_019307545.1 Deltaproteobacteria bacterium
CGACGCTGTGGCGGCACATGAAGCGGTACGGCCTGATCTAGGCCCGGACTGCGCGCGAAGCGCACGGTCGGGCTCCCGTTCCCGCTCCCGCTCCCGCTCCCGTTCCCGCTCCCGCTCCCGCTCCCGTTCCCGCTCCCGCTCCCGCTCCCGCTCCCGAGGTGCGTCCGCACCCCACCGGACATCAGGAGAAGATGATGGAAGACTCGAAGTCCAAGGACTACCAGGAGAAGTTCTACCTGAGCTGCGGCTTCTCCACGCGCGCGCTCCACGCGGGTGAACACGTCGCCCAGCCCCAGAGCCCCTCGCACGCCGGCGCCATCTACCAGACCTCTACCTTCGTCTTCCAGAGTGCGGACGAGGGTGCGGAGATCTTTGCTGGTGAGCGGCCCGGCTACATCTACACCCGCATGGGAAACCCGACCGTCAAGGTCCTCGAGGCCAAGATGAATGCCTTGGAGGGCAGGGAGGTCAAGCTCCACGACCCGGGAGTGCGGGTGTCGTCCATGGCGTTCTCAGCCGGCATGGCGGCGATCAGCTCCACGCTTCTGGGGATCCTCGACCAGGGGGACACCGTGCTGATGGGAGACGTGGTCTACGGTGCCACCCAGCACCTGGCAGAGCACGTCCTGCCTCGGTTCGGCATCGAGGTCGTCACCCTGGACACCAGCGATCTCGACGTGGTCCAGGACACCGTACGCGCCCACCCCCACGCCAGGGTGCTGTTCCTGGAGACGCCGACCAACCCGCTCCTGAGCATCACCGACATCGCAGAAGCGTCCCGGATCGCCAAGTCGGTGAACCCCGAGATGCTGGTGGTGGTGGACAACACCTTCGCCACCCCCTACCTGCAGCGCCCCCTGTCGCTCGGCGCCGACGTGGTCGTCCACTCGACCACCAAGTACCTGTGTGGCCACGGGACGGTGGTCGGCGGGACGATGACCACGACCCTCGACGAGGTGAAGGAGCAGGTCTACACGATCATCAAGGATGTCGGCACCGCGCAGGCCCCCTTCGACGCCTGGCTGGTCAACCTCGGCATCAAGACGCTGCCGGCTCGGATGGACCGCCACTGTGCCAACGCCATGCAGATCGCCCGCTACCTGGAAGGGCACCCCCAGGTCGAGCGCGTCTACTACCCAGGACTGGAGAGCAGCCCCTTCCACGAGCTTGCCGGGCGGCAGATGAGTGGGAAGTACGGAGGCATGGTCTCCTTCGACATGGCGGGCGGGCTCGAGGCCGGGCGGAAGCTGATGGACACCATCGAGATCTTCACCCTGGCGGTCTCCCTGGGGTGTGTCGACTCGCTGATCCAGCACCCGGCATCGATGACACACGCGTGCGTCCCACGAGAATTCCGGGAGAAGGTGGGGCTCACCGACGGCCTGGTGCGGATCTCCGTGGGGATCGAGGACGTGGATGATCTGCTGCACGCCCTCGACGATGCCCTGGCGAAGATATGATGCTGCACATGAACCATGATCAGGACAAACCGTTCCTCGAGGCCATCCTGGACTGCATCGCCGACGGCGTGTTCACCGTCGACAACGCCTGGAGGATCACGTCCTTCAATCGGGCGGCCGAGCGCATCACCGGGGTGGAGGCCGCGCACGCCCTGGGAAAGCGTTGCTCCGACGTTTTTCACGCGGACATCTGTGAGCGGGGCTGTGCGCTGGCAGAGACCATGAACACCGGGCAGGAACTGATCGACCGACCGGCCCGCATCCTGAACAGCAGCGGTCGCTCCGTTCCCGTCTCCCTGAGCACGGCCGTGCTCCACGATCCCGACGGGAAGTTGCTCGGTGCGGTCGAGACGTTCCGCGACCTGTCCGCCCTCGAGCAGCTTCGGCGAGAGATCGCCAATCGCTACACCTTCGAAGACATCGTCGGCAAGAGCGAGGCGCTCAAGAAGGTCTTCGCCCTCCTACCCGACATCGCCTCCAGCAACGCCACGGTGCTCATCGAGGGTCCGAGTGGCTCTGGCAAGGAGCTGATCGCCCGCGCCGTGCACAACCTGAGCGACCGCCGCGACGGACCCTATGTGGCGGTCAACTCCGGCGCCCTACCCACGACGCTCATCGAGTCCGAGCTGTTCGGCTACAAACAGGGCGCGTTCACCGATGCCAAGCGCGACAAACCGGGCCGAATCGCGCTCGCCGAGGGTGGCACCATCTTCTTCGACGAGGTCAGCGAGCTGGCTCCGGCCACCCAGGTGAAGCTCCTGCGCGTCCTGCAGGAACGACAGTACGAGCCGCTCGGGGCGACAAAGACCCTGCGCGCGGACGTCCGCGTGGTGGCGGCGACGAACAAGCGCCTCGCCGAGTTGGTGAGCCAAGGCGGGTTTCGCGACGATCTCTACTTCCGGCTCGCCGTGGTCCGCATCACGGTCCCCTCCTTGCGCGAGCGGCGCGAGGACATCCCGCTGTTGGTGGAGCACTTCGTCCGCCGCTTCAACACGAAGCGTGGCAAGCGGATCGCCGGAGTCACTCCCGAGGTGATGCGCATCTTCATGCGCCACGATTGGCCTGGAAACGTGCGCGAGCTGGAGAATGCCATCGAGTACGGCTTCGTCCTCTGCCACGACCGGTACATCGATGTCTCCCACCTGGCAGAGGAATACCAGGCTTGGGCGGAGCTTCAGGCCAGCTCGGTCGCAGCTCCCAAGCAGACTCCCTTGCAGGAGGCAGAGGCCGCCGCCATACGCGCCACGCTGGAGCTCGTCGGCGGGAAGGTGGGCCAAGCTGCCGAAGCGCTGGGCATCAGTCGCGCCACCCTCTGGCGACGGATGAAGAAGTACGCGATCTCCCGCAGGTGATTCAGAACCGTTTCAAGGCTGCAGCATGTTGCTGCAACATGTTTCAGTCATGCGACATGTGATTGAAATCTGAAACACCGAGCACTCCCCGAAGCGTCGCGTACTAATCCAGGAATCTCGCCGCGAGGGGAGTCCCCATATGCGGTGGCACGCGTATTGCCAAGGAAGGATTCCCCACCGCGGAGTCGCCGTCGTTGAAGGTCGCGCTGCCCAGGTTCGGA
>JAFDJI010000121.1 GCA_019307545.1 Deltaproteobacteria bacterium
ATCGCCCCGTTGTCTACGTTGGCCCAGATGATTCTGAAGCCTGAAGCCCGGAGCCAGCCCGAGTCAGCGCTGAGTCGTCTGTGCGAGGGCTTGAACGAGCCGATGGCGATGGGTGCGGTATCAGAAGTAGTACATCACCGTCTCGCCTTCGAGCCGAAGGTTCGCCCGGTACTCCCAGTAATAGTCGACGAGGAGCTCTTCCGGGATCAGGGAGACGTCGAAGGTCAGGTCATCGCTGATCCACGCTTCGCACGTGTCGCCGTTGGCGTCGTGGACCAGGTAGAGGTTCACGATCTTCGTGTCGCTGCGGCTCCAGCTCCCGTCCCAGCAGAGCGTGAAGTCGTGGTTCGCGCACCCGCCGGAGTACGAGATCCCGATGTCGAGCTCGTCGCCGTCGATGTCGAGGGACTCGAGGTCGTAGGTGTCGATCTCGGATCCCGTGCAGATCTCGACCGACGGGTAGCCGGAGATCGGGTCGGTGGGGGTGGGGGTGCAGTCGCGGGCGGTGAAGGGAAGGACCGCGGTGCAGAACAGGACAGCCGCTGTGGGTGCGTGCATAACAGACTCCAAATAGAGCAAATCGCAATTGCGCCGCCCCTTAACCGGGATTCGCGATCCATGCACGTATGCCGAGAAACCGGCGGCTACGGGGACGGAAAGACGCCAGATCTCAGCTTGCCACCCACAGCCACCACAGCTACAATGGGTGGCCGCTGGTCATACCAGCAGCCACAGGACGTCTCCATGGACCAGGTCCTCGAACCGCTGCGCGCCACCCGCCTCACCGACCTGTTCATCGAGCGCTTCGAAGAGCTGATCCTCTCCGGAAGGCTGTCCATCGGGCAGAAGCTTCCCTCCGAGCGGGAGTTGGCCCGGCAACTCGCGGTGAGTCGGCCGGTGGTCCACGATGGCCTGGTCGAGCTTTCGGCCCGGGGCCTGGTGACCATCCAACCCCGGGTCGGCACGGTGGTGAACGACTACCGCCGCGAGGGCTCGCTCGCGCTGCTCACCTCGCTGATGCGCCACGCCGACGCTGCCCTGCGACCAGACCTGCTGGAGGGACTGCTCTCCATGCGAGCGCTCATGGAGGTCGAGACCGCGCGCCTGGCCGCGCGCCACCGCACCGACGCGGACCTCCGGGATCTCGACGAGGTCATCGCCTCGGAGGCGAAGGCCGACCCGTACGACCTGGACACCGTGGTCGGCCTCGACTTCGAGCTGCACCACCGGGTGGCGCTCGCTTCCGCCAATCCGCTGTACTCGATGCTCCTCAAGTCCTGTGAGCCGGCGCAGCGGAACCTGGCCCGCCTGTTCTTCGAGGTGCCGGGCACCGTTCCGATCGTGTTCGGCTTCCACGCCGGCTTGGTGGAGGCGATCCGCGAACGCGACGGACCCGCCGCAGCCGAGGTGATGCGACGTCTGCTCCACCACGGTCGAGACGTCTTGAACGATGCTCTGAATCTCCGCGTGCGATGAGGAAAGAAACCATGGCCACCCAGACCGCCTTCCAGATCAAGGAGCCCCACGGGCTCTCGCCCCGCATCCAGTGGCTTCGGGACTACTTCTTCCAGGGGCTGCAGCGCCCGTGGAACAACGAGTTCACCTGCTGGAGCACCGGCACGCCCTGGGACGTGCTCTACGAGGAGATGACCTACTACATCGTCCCCGAGAACTACGCCTTCTTCCAGCCCATGCGGTCGTCCGCGCTCCAGGCCGCGCACGACGTGCCCCTTCCCCCCGGCTTCTGGAAGTGGAGCCTCCCGGAGCGGCGCGCCTGGTTCATCCGGGAGGTGATGGTCGAGCACCTCCCCCAAGAGGTCCTGCCCGGCGATCTCTTGGCCGGAGCCCGGTTCAACATCCTCGCCTCCCGCTGCTGGACCCGGAAGGAGGCGCGTGCCCGCGATCGGCTCATCTACGGGAAGAAAGGCGCCCGCGCCGCGATCAGGTGGTTCCACGAGCACGGATACGGGAACGCCGGTGCCGTCTCGGGCCACCTCATCCCGGACCACGCCCACGTGCTGGAGGTGGGTTGGAAAGGCGTCCACCGAGAGATCCAGGAGCGCTTCAACGCCCTCGCCTTCCACGAGCGGCGCGGCGCCAAGGGCAGTCAACTCAAGGCGATGCTCACCGCGTCCACCATGCCGCGGGACCTCGCCGCGAAGTACGCCGAGGTCTGCCGAGGGCTCGCGGCCGACGAGTCCGATCCGGACCGCAAGTCCGAGCTGACCCGGATGGTCGCCAACCTCGCCCGGGTCCCCTGGGAGCCGCCGACGGACTTCTGGGAGGCGGTCCAGGCGCTGTGGCTCAACCACATGCTGATCATGAGCGACGAGAACTACCCCGGCCCAGGGGTGAGCTTCGGACGCCTCGACCAGTACCTCCTCCCCTACTGGGAGGCGTCGCTGGAAAAGGGCGAGGACCGGGAGTTCCTCAAGGAGATCCTCCACTGCTTCTGGGTCCACGCCAACACCGCCTATGACGCGATGATCCGGGTGGGCGGAAACCAGGGCATCACCGCCGGCTTCGGACAGCTCTTCAACGTCGGCGGGCTCGGTCCGGACGGCGAGGACATGACCAACGACCTCACCTTCGCGCTGTTGGAGGTCATCGACGAGATGAGCCCCATCCTGGAGCCCAAGCCCAACGTGCGACTCCACCGGAACTCGCCGGAGGCGCTCCTGGACAAGGTGGTCGACATGATCGCGTCCAGCCAGGGCGCGCCGTTCCTCCTCAACTTCGACGAGCGGGCCATGGCAGGCATGCTCCGCGAGGCCCGGATGGCGGGGGTGGAGGACTTGATCCATTCCGGCAACGTGCACGACTACGCCTCGGTGGGTTGCCTGGAGAACACCATGGTCGGCAACGACCGCTCCGGCACGGTCGATGCCAACCTCAACCTCCTCAAGGCGGTGGAGTTGGCACTCACCGGGGGCCGGGACTTGGTGCCGGCGAAGGACGCGGTGTGGGGGACCGAGCACCCGATCCGCCAGGATGGGCCCGATACCGGCGACGCCACCTCGTTTTCGACCTGGGGCGGGTTCTGGGAGGCCTACACCCGACAGACCCGGTACCTCATCCACCGTTGCGTAGACCTGTACGAGAAAACCGAGCAGATCCGCGCTCGCTTCTGCCCCACGCCCTACCTGTCCTGCATGGTGCGTGGCTGCGCGGACAAGGGGCTCGACATCACCCAGGGTGGCCCGGAGTTGAACTTCGTCACCCTGGAGGCGGTGACCTTCGCCACCACCGTGGACTCGCTGCTCGCCATCAAGCACCTGGTGTTCGACGAGAAGAAGTGCACCATGGCAGAGCTGATCCGGGCGCTGCGCGACAACTGGGAGGGTCACGAGTCCCTACAGGCCTGGGCGAAGTTCCGCGCCCCCAAGTACGGCCGCGACGACGACCAGGCAGACACCATGGCCCGTGCGGTGATGGACCTGTGGACCGAGGAGACCTGGAAGCACCGCACGAAGTCGACGAACCGCCAGTTCCGGCCCGGCATGCTCTCCTGGAACTACTGGGTGGGCGATGGCTACATCCTGGCCGCGAGCGCGGATGGGCGCCCCAAGGGCCGGTTCCTCTCCAACGCCATCTGTCCCTCCAACGGCGCCGACATCAACGGCCCCACCGCCAACGCCAACTCGGTCGGCAAGGCGCTCGGGGGCCACGCTCCCGACGGCAAGGGAGACTGGGAGGACTACTTCAACGCCCTGCCCAACGGGGCGAGCCACACCATCACCTTCAACCCCTCTCTGCTCCGCGACCCGGAGCACCGCGCCAGGTTCAAGGCCTTCCTCCGCGGCTACGCCCGGAACGGCGGCACCGCGCTCCAGATCAACATCCTCGACGCGGACATGCTCCGCGAGGCCCAGGAGCACCCCCAGGACTACCGCCACCTGCTGGTGCGGGTCACCGGGTACAACGCCTACTTCAGCTCCATCGGGCGCGAGTTGCAGGACGAGATCATCGCCCGCGAGAGCCACCAGGGCATGTGATGGACGCACCCGTCGCCACCGTGCTCGAGATCCAGCGCATGTCCACCGAGGACGGGCCCGGGATCCGCACCACCGTGTTCTTCAAGGGGTGCACCCTGGCCTGCGCCTGGTGCCACAACCCGGAGAGCATCTCGCGCCGGCCCCAGGTGGTCTGGCACGACTGGAAGTGCATCGGCTGTCGCACCTGCGAGGGCGTCTGCCCCGAGGAGGCCATCTCCTTCGATGCGGACGGGATGACGTGGGATCGCCATCGCTGCACCGCCTGCGGCACCTGTACCCAGAGCTGCCCCACCACCGCCCGGGAGCGTGTGGGCCAGGAGTGGCGCCTGGACGACCTGGTTCGGGAGGTGGCGAAGGACCGCGCGTACTTCGAGACCTCCGGCGGCGGGGTGACGGCGTCCGGGGGAGAGCCCGCGGTGCAGGCGCCCTTCGTGGAAGCCTTCCTGGCGCGGTGTCGAGAGCTGGGTCTCCACACAGCCCTGGACACCTGTGGGATGTCTGGGACGAAGGGTCTGATCCGCCTCGTGGAGCACGCCGAC
This sequence comes from Deltaproteobacteria bacterium, assembly GCA_019307545.1. Taxonomy (GTDB): domain Bacteria; phylum Myxococcota_A; class UBA796; order UBA796; genus JAFDJI01. Next base: position 4,535 of record JAFDJI010000121.1, read on the forward strand.
CTGGTGCTCTTCGACCTCAAGGTGATGGACCCGGCCCAACACGCCCGGTTCACCGGCCACTCGAACGCCAAGGTCCTGGCGAACGTCGCGGCGGTACGCGATTGCATCCGCGCCAACGGGCACCCGGCGGAGATGTGGATCCGGACCCCGCTCATCCCCGGCGCTACCGCCACCGACGAGAACATCCGTGACATCGGCGCGTTCATCGCGGTCAACCTCCGCGAGGTGGTGACCCGCTGGGAGTTGTGCGCCTTCAACAACCTGTGCGCCGACAAGTACCGCCGGCTCGGCATGCCCTGGCACTTCGCCGACGCGGAGTTGCTCTCCCGAGAGGACCAACTCCACTTCGAGGCGGTGGCGCGCCGATCCGGGGTGGACCCCGACCGGGTGCTGGTCACCGGGCCGACCCGGCTGGAACAGAGAGGAGCTGCATCATGACGGCACGATTGAACGAACGGGACATCGCGGCCTTCGAGCCCGAGGCCAAGATCGGGCTGCTCGCGACGGTGAACCCCGAAGGTCAGCCGCACCTCACCCTGATCACCTCGCTGCGCGCGAAGACACCCACCCAGCTGATGTTCGGGCAGTTCACCGAGGGGCGCAGCAAGGCGCACCTGCAGGAGAACCCCCATGCGGGTTTCCTGGTGATGAACGCCGAGCGGGAGGTGTGGCGGGGCACCGCGCGCTGGACCCACGCGGCGCGCGAGGGCGAAGACTACGTGCTGTACAACCAACAGCCGATGTTCCGGTACAACACCTACTTCGGGGTGCACACCGTCCACTACCTGGACCTGGTAGACTTCGCGGGCTCCGCACACCTGGCCCTGCCCCGGATCGCCGCCGGCTCCCTCGCGGCCAAGGTCGCCGGTGGCCTGCACAGACCCGAGCATCCGGTCCTCAAGCCCTGGGCACGGTCCCACATCGCCGCCCTGGGCACCCTGAAGTTCCTGGCACACGTGGGCGAGGACGGCTTCCCCCGCATCATCCCGGTAGTCCCCACCTATCCGGCCGGAAACCGGCTACTGTTCGTGCCGACGGTCTACCGGGACGAGTTGGGGGCCTTCGAGCCGAACACCCCGGTCGCGGTGCTGGCGCTCAACCTGCAGATGGAGAGCGTGCTCGTCCGCGGGACCTTCACCGGGTTCCGGCGGGTGCGGGGGGTGCGGGCAGGCGCCATCGACCTCGACTGGGTCTACAACACCATGCCCCCGGTCCCGGGCCAGGTCTACCCGGAGGTACCGCTGCAAGTCGTGGAGCAGTTCTAGTTTTGCTCTACGGTAACCGTCGAGAACTGCGCGTTGATCCCGTTCCTCAACGCAGGAAGGACACCCAGGATCGGCGTGTGCGGGTAGTGCACGTTTACCGAGAGCATCCAGTAGTCGAGCGGTTCGTCGTAAAACCAGTCGGCAAGCACCGTACAGCCGTCCCCGCAGTGCAGCCCGGAGGCCTCGAGGAATGCCAGGGTCTGGCCACGCGCGGCCTCCTCGATCTCGAGCCCGTCTGCCGGGATATCCGCATCGGTGACCGTGGAGGCGGAGCGGCACGCATCCCGCACGGCGCTCTGCACGTCGGCGTAGGCCTGGAGGTAGAACCCGAGGTCGAAGATCCCACCCAGGAGGAACAGCAGGATGGGGAGCGAAAGCGTGAACTCCAACAGGGCCGCGCCACGGCCACGGGGACCAGGCCGTTGCGACCGGGACCTCATCGCTGCCACTCCAGGCGGCGCATGGCCGATCCCTCCAGGGTGGTGGGATTCAGCAAGCCAAAGAGCGGATCGTACCCATTCCTGGCCTTGCAGACGAGGATGCGCTCCGGCGGCGTCCCCCCGACCGAAGCCGTGGCCGAGCACGCGTGACAGGCTCCACCGAGGGCCGCGACCTCTTCGAGCATCACGTCCTCTGCGGTATCGAGCACGTTCTGCAGCGAGATGTCGTCCTGGCCAGGGTCGATGATCGCCCCTGCCCGGCACCCGTACTGGGCAGCCCCCTCCACGACGGAAGACTGGTACACCAGCCAGGACCCATCCACCACCCACGCCAGGAGCAGAATGTACACCGGCAGGGTCATGGCGAACTCGATGGCGTTGGCCCCGAGACGGGGGTGGCGTCGCCCTACCACGCCTCACTCCACGACGAGCGTCGGCAACGACTCGGCGATGTCCTCGAACACTGGCTCGAGGGCCGCAGAGCTGTTGACGTTGTAGTAGGCGCCGTCCCCCTGCACCATCGCGGGCATGAAGTCCTCGTGGTTGATGAAGGAGACGACCCAGGTGTGCGCCTCGTACTGCGCCCACATCTCCTGCGAAACGATGATGCTATCGGTCCGAATGTCCTCGACGTAGTGGGGATAGGGCCCCTCGTGGACGCGCCAGCGGTCCTCCACGTAGCCAGCGGCAGCGCGCTGCCCGCCTTCTCCGGGTGTATTGGGATACCCATCCGTGAGGAGGATGACCGCGCGATACACGGCGGGGTCGTACTCCTCCGAAAACATCGTCTTGGCCATCTCCATCCCGACGGTGTGGTCGGTTCCGTACTCGTCCATATACTCCCGGGGCATGTCCGGGAAGCAGCCGCCCAAAGGCGAGTTGAAGTCGTTGTTGCCGTAAATGACACAGTGCTTGAAGTGGGCCGGCTCGTTGACGCCCGCATGGCTCGCCGTCTCGAGTTCCAACCACGTGTCCCGCACGCCACCCGCGAAGCGGGCGTCGATGATTGGGGTGAAGGGAGTGAACTCCCACCCCCAGCGGCCACTGAACACCACCATGGCGATCTCGTCATCTGGACCAGCGGTGTAGAAGATGCCGTCCAGGAACGCGACGGCCGCTTCGCGTGCGTTGTGGAAGTCCGGGTGGTCCCAGGAGTTGGTGATGTCCATCACCAGCACCACCTGCAGCCGACGGCCTGCCGCAGTGGCCCGGGCGGACACATCCACAGAGTCGAAGCCCCAGATCCGTGCGAGGGTCAGGCCGACGGCGTTGTCCCCCGCCCGAGACACGCGCACCCGGATCGAGTTCGGCTGGTCCGGGTTCGAGACAAAGGTATGGGCATCCAGGTCCCACGTGCCGTATTCGATACTGTCGAGACGACCCGGTACCCCGACGATGGTGTTGCGCGCCACGACGGCCTCGGCGACCTTCCTGGCCTCGGCCGGAATACCAGTCTTGCGCAGCACCAGGAGCGCGGCGTGGGACGCGGCGTCGGCGACGTCCTGGGACTGGGACTGCCCGATGCGGATGAGCGTCGTGTCGACCGCCAGCGCCCCGAAACCACAGATCACCAAGATGGCCAATCCGGTGATCATTGCGTAGTTCCCAAGCCGATTCCGGCGGCCGGGGCGGGATTTCTGCATCAACTCTTCCACTTTTTCGAGACGGACACATTGTACGCCGCTCTCTTGGAACGACGCGCATGTACCAATGTGGAATGGATCATAGCCACCCGCAATCCCGAGGGCGTCGTTGCAGGTGCCCAACGACATCCAGGTGACATGAAGCGACGGCCCATCCGTCGAGACGATGCGCTCGAGGAGCCTGTTCTACTCGAGGACGTGGATGTTCCGCTCGGCGCACATGTCCTTCAGGATCTGCGGCCACACGGTGACACTGCATTCGCCGAGGTGGGCCTTGCGGAGCAGGTACATGTAGGTCCGCGATTGCCCGATCCCGCCGCCGATGGACAGTGGGATCTCGTCGTTGAGGATGGCCTTGTGGTACGGCAGCTTCAGGAAATCGAGCTGTCCGGTCATCTCCAACTGCTGGCGCAAGGTCTCCTTGGTGACCCGGACACCCATCGACGTCAGCTCGTGGCGGCGCTTGGTGATCGGGTTCCACACCAGGATGTCGCCGTTCAGACCGTGCATCGGGCGGCCGTCGGCGGACACCGTCGGGGTGACCCAGTCGTCGTAGTCCGCGGCGCGCATCTCGTGCGGATAGCCATCTGCCAACGTCCAGCCGATGCCATAGATGAAGACCGCGGGAAAATCCTGCAAGATAGCGGTCTCACGCTGCTTTCGCGGCAGGTCCGGATAGCGCTCGAGGATCTCCTCGGCGTGCAGGAACTTCAGCTCTTCGGGGATGGCCGGGTACTTGTCGGTCGCCAGCGCGGGGAACTGCTCCTGCGC
>JAFDJI010000122.1 GCA_019307545.1 Deltaproteobacteria bacterium
CGGCTCGCCATGGTGCCCGATGTGGTCGAGGACATCGCTACCGAGGTGCGGCGGTGCGCGGCCGCGTTCGACTTCGTGTTCACCTCTGGCGGCGTGGGTCCGACCCACGACGACGTAACGGCCGAGGGGGTGGCTCGCGCCTTCGGCGTCGCCCTCGAGCAACGTCCCGAGCTGGTCGACATCCTCCGTCGCTACAACGTGCCCGAGAACGAGGCCACCCTCCGCATGGCGACCGCCCCGCTCGGCGCGAAGCTGGTGGACCACGCCGGCCTCCGCTACCCGGTCCTGTGCATGCGCAACGTGTGGATGTTCCCGGGCATCCCGCGGTTGCTGCGAGAGAAGTTCGAGAACGTCGCCGAACGTTTTGCCGGAGAGACGGTCCAGGTCGCCCGGGTGTACACCACCGAGCACGAGATGAGCATCGCCGCTCGACTCACCGAGCTGGCCGCATGTCACCCCGAGGTCGATTTCGGCTCCTACCCCCGGTTTGGAGAGGGTGCCTATCGGGTCATCATCACCCTGGAGTCCCGCGACGCCGACGCGCTGCAACGAGCGCACCAGGAGCTGTCCCAGGCGGTGGAGGTCGCAACCCTGGAAGGCGGCGACTCCGAATAGCCCCGGACAGCCGTAGGGCCGCAGGCGACGAGCGCGGGGCGCCCATGGCTGTGACACAATGAAGCGACAGGCCCGGAACCGCCTGGTGTCAAGGCTTGTCGGTATGGGCCGGACACCATTGCGCGAGGACCGCGCCGCGGTCATTTTGGAGAAGGTGGGAGAGCGACGCGCTTGAACATGGCCAACACGTTCCACGACGAGCCAGCGCCGCGGGCCCCCACCGACGACCGCCCGCGGTACACGCGCTACGCCGTGCTCGCCTCGGCGTCCTTCTTCGGGGAGTTGGTGGAGGAGACCTTCGTCGATCGCGGCCGCATGGTGCAGATCGGCAACACCGACGCCATGGCCCTTCCGGTCCCGGAGGGCCAGCCCTGGCTCGCCCGCGTGGACTGGCATTCCCCGACCCAGGCCTCCGTCCTCGACGGCAGAGGGGAGGAGCACCTGCTCACCCCGGACCAATCGGTGGTGATCGAGACGGGTCCGGTCATGCTCACCCTGAGCCTGGTGCCCCGCTACCTGTTGCGCCGCACCGAGGACATCCAGTGGTGGGGCAGCCTGGCATGGTTCACCGTGGTGTTCGCCGCGACCCTGCTCTCCTGGCAGGGCAACCTCCTCTATGCCCACCGGTGTGACTGGTTCGGGATCGACTGCCAGATGGTCAGCGTGGGTAGCGGGGTGGGGGGGATGTACACCGCCGAGTACCTCGCCCGCCTCCTCCGCGAGGACTACGCGGGCTCCGAGGAAGGCACCCTGGAGAGGGGGGAGCGGGAGACCGGTGCTCGGGAGAACGAATCGTTCTACCTGCCGGCCGGCTCCGAGGGTCCCATCACCGAGATGGGTGGCGCCGCGGATACTGCCCCGGAAGAGATCCGAATCCCCCAATCGGCCGAGGAGGACGAGCTCGCCGCTGCGGAGCAGGTGACCCCGCTGGTGGCCGAGGAGGGCGTGGGTGTGCCCGTTCCCGCCCTCGAACTGTCCGATGCCGTGGGAGATGCTGTCGCCGACGGAATGGACGCGGGCGAAGACGAAAAGACCGTGGACCCGGCCGAGGACAAGGAGGGCTGGGGCGTCCAGGATTGGTACGACGCCCAGGACCGCGCGTTGGAGGCACTGGAGATCGAGATCATGCTCCGGGAGGCCCGGCAGCGGCTGCGCATCGACCCAAACGACCCGGAGGCACTCTCGGTGCTCTCCTACTACCAATACCTGGCCCAGGACTACGCCTCGGCCGAGCGCACCTACGAGAAGTTCATCCGCCTCTACCCAGACGCCTCCGCCGGGTACAACAACAAGGCGCTGATCTACAAGCGGAAGGGGCAGTACAAAAAGGAAGAGGGGCTGTACCGTGTGGCCCTGGCACTGGCTCCGGACGACGAGACGGCGCTCAACAACCTGGCGGTGTGCCTGGCGCACCAGGGCCGGTACAACGAAGCGCTCATCGTCATGCGCCGGCTCGAGACCATCGACCCGGACGACCCATACGCGGATCTGCACCGTTCCAAGATCCACGCCGAAATTGGGGAGGACGAAAGAGCGCTCGAGTACCTGGAGCGCGCCCTACAGGGGATGGCAACGCTCGACACGCTTCACCACATCGAGTTCCGGCAGGACATCCGGATCGACCCGTCCTTCGAGAAGTTGCGACACAGCCGGCGCTTCCATGCCATCCTATTGAGGTACTACGGCAACGATTCGCCATTGCAGGAGTGATTCGGCGTTGACGCACGTATACGTGAGCGTGCGGTTTTTCGGCACCGTCGTTGACGAGCGGCTCCTCCCCATCTGTGACGTGATGCGCATCGGCGAGTCGGAGGGTGCAATCATCCCCTTCCCCGGGGCCGACCTGGTGATGCGGCGAGTGGAGGGGCACCTGCTGGTGCGTGGTCGGCAGCTCGGACCGGGAGACACCCTGTCGATGTCGTTGGGTTCAGTAGAGGTGACCCTGGAGGTGCTGGGGCTCCGGAACCACGACACCGTCTCTGGTCTGTGGGACCGCCTGGAAGACACCCTGTCCTTCCCGATCCCGGACCTTCGCCTCCTCCTCGCCACCGCCACCATCGCCCTCGCGGGGAGCTTCCTCGAGGTCGCGAATGGGTTCGTCGCCACCAACCCGGTGGCGAGTCGCAGCGTCCAGGCCTGGCTCCACCAGCTCGCCCCCGAGGAGGAAACCCCGCAGAACGCCCGCATCCAACCTCCGCCCGGGGACGGGGTGTGGCCCACCGCGGTGTTCATCACCGCCGAGTGATGCATCGGACACACCTGGAGCACGTCGCGTGCTTCCTGCGCTAAGGTCTGATTCACCATCCGGGAGCATGCATGGCCGGCATCGCGATCTACCCAGGGTCCTTCGACCCCATCACCAACGGGCACGTCGACGTGATCCAGCGTGGAGCCCTCCTGTTCGACGAGTTGGTGGTCGCCGTGGGCAACAACCCCGGGAAGCGGGGATACTGGTTCGACCTCGAGCAGCGCACCGACCTCGTGAAGACGTGCTGCGCCAAGCTCGACAACGTGCGGGTGATCGCCTTTTCCGGCCTCATGGTCCACGCGGCCCAAAACAACGGCGCGAACGTCATCCTCCGCGGCCTGCGGGCCCTGTCGGACTTCGAATTGGAGTTCCGCAACGGGCTCGCCAACCGCGACCTCTCCGGTCTGGAGACCCTGTTCATCCTCACCGAGCCCCAGAACATCTTCGTGGCCTCCTCCCTGGTGCGGGAGATCGCCCAGAACCGGGGCGATGTCTCCAGGTATGTCCCCGCGGCAGTGAACCGCGCCATCGCCGAGAAGCTGGGAGCGCCGTGACCGCGGCGGGGTCCGCATTACTCCTTGTCATCGCGTCCGCCTGGGCGAGCCCCTTGGACGTGGAGCGCGGTCTCGCGGCCCTGGAGTTGGAGCGTCCCGAGGCGGCGCGGGAGCACGCGGTGGAGGCCCTGCGCGAGGACCCCGGGGACTGGCAGGCCCTGCGACTGTACGCCCTGGCCATGGACGCGGGCGGAGCGACGGTCCTCGTCGCCCCGGAGCTCGACGGTGTCGCGGCGGTGAACGCCAAGGCCGGGGTGGTGTGGGACTGGTACCGGATCGCGGAGGAGGGGACTCCCCTGGAGGATCTCGGCGAGCACCCCGACGCCGTGGACCTGGCTGCCTTTGCCCTGGCCTCCCTCGCCCTGGACCGTGGCGCACCCGAGGTGGCCCTGGCCGCGATGCAGGATGCAGACGAGCCCCACGAGCTGGGCCTGAAGCTCGAGGCGGCGCTGGCGCTCGGGCAGGACAGGGATGCCGCCGTAGTGGCGAAGTCCATCCTTCGCGATCACCCCGACCACCCGGACGCCACCTTGTCGCTGTTCGGTGGCGAGGCGGGGTCGGGGGCGGTGCGTGGGGCGCGGAGGGCCGTGCTGAAGCAAGTCACCGCCGCGGTGGAGGAGGCCGAGGAGCCGGTCGTCCTGTACCGGGCCCGGCGGGTGCTCGCCCGCGCCGGAGACAAGGCGGGGACCGTCCGGGCAGTGGAGCAACTGGTGCGGATGGGGGAATCTGCGCCCCTCGACCGGGCGGTGTGGAGCGTACCCATGCGCCGCAGCATGGCCCGGACCCTGGGGATGACCCGCGACCCGAAGATCCCGTCGGGGACCCCGAGTGAGGTCCGAGACATCGGCCTGTCGGTGGCCATGGCGCTGCGGGACATGGGGCGGGTCCAGGAGTCGCTGGCCGTTTTCGAAGCAGTGCGCGAGGCGGCCGACAGCACCGAGATCGCCCTGGCCCACGGCGAGCAGCTCCTGCGCATGGGTCGCGCCACAGAAGCCCTGGAGGTTGCGGAAGTGGCGCGCCGGCTGGCGTCCGAGCCCTCCCGGCAGGACGTGGCACGCCTCTCGGTCCGTGGGTGGCGGGCCGAGCTCGGGGCCGCCTGGTTGCTCACCGCGATAGCACTCGCCGCGGGCGAGCGGTGGGACGAAGCGATGGAGGCCGCCGCGGCGGGAGCCCTGGTCCACCCCACCGCCGATGCGTACGTGGTGCTGGCGCAGGCCCAGGGGGCTCTGGGGTATCGGGAGGCGGCTTTCGCGTCCTATGCGGTGGCACAGTCCCTGGGGGCGCAGGTGTCGACGAGCCTCGCGGTGAGCTGGTGGGGCGTGGGCGACTGGGAGGACGCCGCCATCGCGATCGCGGATCAGTGGGCTCACGAAACCAGCGTGGAGATCGCCCCGACCGACGGTGCACCACCCAAGCAGACCCGGAACCGGCCGCGGGTCGGGTCGGCTCTCCCGGATTGGACCCTGGACACCGAGCAGGGTCCGCTGGACACCGAGTCCACTTTGGGCCGGGTCGTGGTGCTGGCCTTCTGGGCGTCGTGGTGCGCCCCGTGCCGGGTAGAGCTGCCCGAGCTGGCGCGGATCGCGATCCAGCTGGAGGAGGAGGGCGCTCCCGTCACGCTCGTGGCGGTGTCGGTGGACGACCGCCAGCGTGACTACCATCGCTTCCAGGAACGCACCGACCTGGAGGGCCTGGTCGTGGCGTGGAGTCCCGACATGGGGCGCCGTTTCCGGGTCACCTCCCTCCCCACCACCCTGATCGTCGACCCTGCCGGGGTCGTCCGCCACTACCACCAGGGCTACGGACCTGGGGCCGGACGCCAGATCCAGGAGGAGATCGAAGCCCTGCTGGGCCCGTGAGCGGAACCTCACCCAACACGGCACCGGAGTGGGCACGGGGAGGTCAAGGGGGGTAAGGGCGAGGAGAGGGAGAGCAGTCAATGTGCGGCATCTTCGGGTACATCGGGAGCAAGAAGGCCCTTCCCAGGCTCATGGAGGGCCTACACCGGCTCGAGTACCGCGGCTATGACTCGGCCGGAGTAGCCCTGCTCCACGACGGCAGGATCTGGACCCACAGACGCGTGGGACGCGTCATCCAGCTCGAGCGCACCCTGAACGAGCCGCCCGATTCGCGCACCGGCATCGCCCACACCCGGTGGGCCACCCACGGCGGCATCACCGAGGACAATGCCCACCCCCACCTCGACACGGAGGGGCGGATCGCGGTGGTCCACAACGGGATCATCGAGAACATGACCACCCTTCGCGCCCAGCTCGAGAAAGAGGGGGTGGTGTTCCGCTCCGAGACCGACTCCGAGGTCCTGCCCCACCTCATCCGCCACTTCTACCGCGGCAACCCGCTGGAAGCCGTGAACAGCGCGCTCCAGGAGGTGCGCGGGAGCTACGGCATCGCAGTGCTGTTCGCCGACCACCCCGATTGCATCGTGGCCGCCCGCAACGGCTCCCCGCTGGTGGTGGGGCTGGGTGACGGCGAGACCGTCATCGCCTCCGACCCGCAGCCCGTGGTCGCCCATACCCGACGGGTGGTGTACCTCGAGGACCGCGAGATCGCGCTGGTGACCGCGGACGACATCGAACTCCAGCGCCTCGACGGGACCGCGGTGAACACCGAGGTGGAGGTGATCAGCGGCGACTACGACGTCGCCGACCAGCGCGGGTACCCGCACTTCATGCTCAAGGAGATCCACGAACAGCCGGAGGCCATCGAGCGGTGCCTGCGAGGCCGGATCCAGGAGGAGGAGGGCAACGCCAGGCTGGGCGGGCTGAACATGACCCCGCGCGACCTGCTCCAGGTGAACTCGGTCACCAACGTGGCGTGCGGCACCGCCTACCATGCGGGGCTGGTCGGAGCGATGGCCATCGAGGCCCTGGCGCGGATCCCGGCGCGGGCTGAGATCGCCAGCGAGTACCGACACCGTCGGCCCATCGTGAGCCCCGACACGCTGTTCTTCGCCATCTCCCAGTCCGGCGAGACCGCGGACACCCTGGGCGCGGTCCAGGAGATCCGGCTCAAGGGCGGGCACTGCATGGGCGTGGTGAACGTGGTGGGATCGACCATCGCCAGGGAGTGCGGAGCTGGCACCTACGTCTACGCCGGCCCCGAGGTCGCGGTGGCCTCCACCAAGGCCTTCACCTCCCAGGTGACGGCGTTGCTGCTGTTCACCCTCATGCTGGCGCGCACCCGCAACCTCTCCCTGGGGGAGGGGAGGCGGGTGGCCCGTGTCCTCAAGGAGATGCCGAGCAAGGTCGCCGAGTACCTGCAACGACCCGGACCGATCGACGAGGCGACCGCGGTGGTCCGGGACGCCCCCTACGTCCTGTTCCTCGGTCGCGGCTTCTCCTATGCGGCTGCCCTGGAGGGGGCGCTCAAGCTCAAGGAGATCGCCTACGTGGCCTGCGAGGCGTACCCGGCCGGGGAGATGAAGCACGGGCCCATCGCCATGTTGGAGGAGGGGACCCCGGTCCTCGTCGTAGCCCCCCGCGACGACCAGCGGGACAAGGCCATCTCCAACATGAAGGAGGTCCAGGCGCGCGGGGCGAGGCTGATCGTGGTCCATACCGCGGGTGACGATGAGGTGGCGGCCTTGGCGGACGTCGCGATCCCCGTGCCCCCGGTCCCCTACTGGGCCAGTCCGCTGGTGACGGTGCTCCCGCTGCAGCTCCTCGCCTACCAGACGGGCTTGGCACTGGGTCGAGACATCGACCGCCCCCGCAACCTCGCCAAGTCGGTGACCGTGGAGTGAGCCGCCCTTTGCTGCGCGCACTGCCCGTGTTCCTGGTCCTTGCTGCCCCGCCGGCAGCGGCACACCCCCTCGACGCCTGCCCCGCGGAGCGCGGCTCGGTGGCCTACAACAGCGCGGTGACGCTGCGCTGTCCCGAAGCCCAGGTGAGTGTCCGCAAGTACCCGGAGGACGCCTCTGCTACCGCCCGCCTGGAGGAGTTCCACCGCGAGCTTGGCCTGGTGGCCGAGGCACTCGAGACCACCCTCAACTGGAACACGGCCCGGATCGAGCTCGGGGGCGCCACGCGCGACGTGGCCCAGTACACCCTGAAGAAGGAGGGTGGGGTGGTTCGGATCGGCCTGGTGACCACCCGGCCCGGCCCCGACTCCACCGAGGTCGTGGAGTGCGCCACCGACAACCCCCTCACCCCGATGGTGTGCGCCGAAATGGTGGGCATCGTCCTGGCGCAGGGCTTGCCCGCCGGAGTGCAATTCCTCCCGTTTCCCCGCCACCTTCGCAAGACGCGTATCCTCGGGGCGGAGGTGAAGGTAGCCCTGGGGTGCAAAGCGCAGTGGGTGTTCGACGACGCGATGCACATCGCCTGCGCCGACGCGGAGCTGATCTTCGGGGCCACCGACGCGATGGGCAAGAGCCTCGCCGGAGATCCGGTCCAGATACTCCAGGAGCAGATCCGTGCCGCGCCCCAGGTCACCGAGGAGGAGGTGGGGTGCGTGGTAGCTGGTGTCCGCACTACCTGCTGGAAGGGGACGGGCAGGGAGGAGGGGGGGTTCGGACAGACCGCGTACACCGCGAGGTTCCGCCTCGGGGGGCGGGACGCCGAGATGGCGTGTTTGCAGACCGCGCTGGGGAGTGAGGTGCACCCGCAGTGCGCGGAGATGCTCTCGCTGCCGTAGTGGATGTCCCGGCGGGGATGACGCGTTGGAGGGACTACCTGTCTGCTCCGCAGATGGGCTCCTCGGCACGCACCGCGACCACCAGATCGCTGTCGATGAGCGCCCCGACGTGGCACAGGCGACTCTCGACCTCTCCCAGCGCGTTGCCGTAGGTCAGGATGAGCTTGCCTCCCTCGGCAAGCCCAAACTCACCAGCGAGCCTGCGGCCAAGGAGGCACTGGTCGGGGTCTCGTAGCGGCTTGAGACAACGCCGGCGCGGCCACCTCCGGCAACGCACCTCGACGACGCCCAGCGTCCGCTGCTCTTGTGAGGTCATGCCGAGGACCACGCAGCGACCGACAGGGTCGACACCGGGGACGGTCAGCGTCGCGGGCTCGATGGGACGGCGGAGTATCGGGTGCCCCGCGTCATCCACCTGCGCGCCCAAGCAGCGCGCCTCGTAGGCGAGCACCGCATAGGCTGCGTCCAATCGCTCCCACGGAATGGAGAGCGCGAGGATCCCGACACAGCGAAACAGGTCGTTGCTCAGCGCTCCGTCGGTAGAGGTCCAGAGTCCGAACAGCTCGTCCCCGGTGCGCGGAGAGCACGACTTGCGACGGTCCCTTGGCCACGTCCTGCGGCCAGCTCCCCGCGACCAGCTCGCCGGACGGGTTGGCGAGGCTCACGGCGGGGGCAAGCTCCACGAGCTGGGCGGGCGGCGCGCCCTTGGACGAAGTGTAGAGCAGCACCGGGCAGACAGCGCGCGCAGAGGGAACGGCCAGCGTGCTTGGCGTCGAGGCAGCCGCAGGGACCTCGATGTGCACCG
>JAFDJI010000662.1 GCA_019307545.1 Deltaproteobacteria bacterium
GCGGCCGCGAAGGCACGGGCGGAGGAGCCGGAGGCGGCCGAACCCAATGACACCACGATCGCCGACGACACCATGGCGTCGGCAGAGGGCCTGGCCGACATCACCTACACCCCGGACGAGCGCCGGCAGATGATGGAGAGCCTCGACGAGCACTTGGAGAATCTGCGGGCGCGGCGGTCCTTCGTGCCGCCCATGTCCCTGGCGCCGGCCCAGGTGTTCGACCCGCGGCTGCCCGGGAGGACCTATGGTCCGGAGCAGGGCGGGGTGCACCTGTCGCAGGTGCGGGCTCCTCTGCCAAAGGACCCGGCGGACATCGCCTTCGCGCCCCTCACCCACCTCTCCCACTGGCTCCGAAAGCGGAAGATCACCAGCGTGCGCCTCACCGAGCTGTACCTGGAGCGGTTGGAGCGCCTCGGGCCGGAACTGCAGTGCGTGATCACCCTGACCCGCGACCTGGCGCTGGAACAAGCCCGTACCGTGGATGCCGAGTTGGCCGCGGGCCGCTGGCGCGGTCCCCTGCACGGTGTCCCCTGGGGGGCCAAGGACCTGCTCGACACTGCGGGCATCGCCACCACCTGGGGTGCGACCCCCTACCGCGACCAGGTGCCAGAGGCCGACGCCACCGTGGTCCGCCGCCTCGGGGAAGCCGGGGCGGTGTTGGTGGCCAAGCTCACCTTGGGCGCCCTGGCCTACGGCGACATCTGGTTCGACGGGCAGACCCGCAACCCGTGGAACCCGGACGAGGGCTCGAGCGGATCGAGCGCCGGCCCCGCGGCCGCGGTTGCCGCGGGTCTGGTCGGGTTCGCCCTCGGAACCGAGACGCTGGGCTCCATCGTTTCGCCGTCGATGCGGTGCGGGGTGACCGGGCTCCGCCCTACCTTCGGGCGGGTGTCACGTGCCGGCGCCATGCCCCTGTGCTGGTCCCTGGACAAGATCGGTCCCATAGCGCGGACCGTGGAGGACACCGTGCTGGTCCTCGATGCGCTCCGCGGCGCGGATCTCGCCGACCCGTCCGCGCTGGAGATGCCCCTGGCCTTCGACGCCTCCACCCCGGTGGCGGGTCTGCGGGTGGGGTACGACCCGGCCTGGTTCGAGGAGGACGCCATCGATCTCGACCGGGCGGTGCTGGACATGCTCCGCTCCGCGGGGGTGGTCCTCCACGAGGTCTCCATTCCAGAGCTACCCTATGACGCCCTGTACCTGGTGCTCCTTGCGGAGGCCGCCGCGGCCCACGAGGCCATCACCCTGGACGGACGCGACGACCAACTCGTCTGGCAGGATGCGGACGCGTGGCCCAACAGCTTCCGCCTCGCCCGGTTCATCTCCGCGGTGGACCTCGTCCAGGCCGACCGGCTTCGCCGCCGGGTGATGGTCGCCTTCGACGAGCTGTTCCAGAGCGTCGAAGCGCTGGTCTCGCCGAGCTACGCAGGGCCGCTCCTGCTCGCCACCAACTACACCGGACACCCCTCCCTCACCCTCCGCGTCGGCTTCGAGGAGGTCCCCACACGGATCTGGCCGCCGTCCCTGGCCGAGGGCCGGGAACCGGACCCCACCCCCCACCGCGTCCCCCACGCGATCACCCTCTGGGGACGGCTTTTCGACGAGGGCACCCTGTGCCGCCTGGGCATGGCCATCGAGACCACCGCAGGGGTCGCATGGGAACGGCCGCCCATGTTAGACGGCGGGCCATGAAACACGCACATCCTCTCTGTCCGACAGCAATACTCCTCCTCCTCACCAGCTGCGGTGGCCAGCCGGGGTCCGAAGCTCCCGACGAGCCGATCGCCGTCCCGCCGACCGCGGAAGACGCCCGCACCTTCGCTGCCCGTGCCGACAAGCGGCTCCGGGACGCCTGGGTCGAGCGCGACCTCGCGGACTGGGCCTATGTCACCGACATCACCGACGAGAACGAGGCGAAGTCGGCCAAGGCCAACGAGAAGGCCATGGGCGTCCTCACCGAGTTGGTCAAGGAGGCGCGCCTGGTGGAGGATGCGCCCGACCTCGACGAAGCCACGGCTCGCCAGCTGATGCTCCTCAAGGTGTCGACCGCCCTGCCCGCGCCCGACGACGAGGAGAAACGGGCCCGGCTCGCTACGATCGCCTCCAAGATGGCCGGCATCTACGCCAAGGGCGAGTACTGCCTCGACGGGTATTGCCGCGACCTCGAAGAGCTGACCGCGCTCCTCGCCGACAGCCGCGACTACGACGCCCAACTCGACGCGTGGGTCGGGTGGCGCTCCATCTCACCGCCCATGCGGGATCTGTACCGGGAGTTTGCGGAGCTCGGCAACGAGGGAGCAAAGAACATCGGCTTCGCCGACATGGGTGAGCTGTGGCGCGGTGGCTACGACATGCCCCCCGACCAGGTCGAGAAGGAGGCCGACCGGCTGCTGGTCCAGGTGCAGCCCCTGTACGAGCAGCTCCACTGCTACACCCGCGCCAAGCTGGTGGAGACCTACGGCCCAGAGCGGGTGCTGCCCGACGGCCCCATCCCCGCCCACCTCACCGGCAACATGTGGGCCCAGGACTGGGCGAACCTCTACCCGATGCTGGAGCCCTACCCCGGCGTCTCCGCCCCCGACGTCGGCGACGCTCTGAAGGCGCAGGGCTACGACCCCATCAAGATGGTGAAGACCGCCGAGGCGTTCTTCACCTCCATCGGGCTCGACCCGCTTCCCGCGACCTTCTGGGAACGGTCCATGCTCACCAAGCCCGACGACCGCGAGGTCGAGTGCCACGCGAGCGCCTGGGACGTCGAGTGGAACGATGACCTGCGCATCAAGATGTGCATCGAGCCCACCGCGGACGATCTCGAGACCATCCACCACGAGTTGGGGCACAACTACTACTACCACTACTACTACCAGCTCCCGATGCTGTTCCAGGCGGGTGCCAACGACGGGTTCCACGAGGCGATCGGCGACGCCATCACCCTCAGCATGACCCCCGGCTACCTGAAGGAGATCGGCCTCATCGAGGAGATCCCCAGCGGCGATCAGGCGACCGTGAACCAGCAG
>JAFDJI010000123.1 GCA_019307545.1 Deltaproteobacteria bacterium
ATCCAATCACGCCAAAGATGGCAAACGCAGCGAACATGCGCCTACTCTACTTCGAGGATGACGGATCATGCGCTGGCTGAAGCTGCTGCACCCCCTCTCGCGGCAAGTACTCGACGGTGAGGGTGGCGCGGTCCCCATCACCGATGAGGGCGAGCACGATGGTGGTGTCCGCGGTCTCCCACCGGGCGTGCAGTTGGTGGGTACCCGCGACCACCGCGGCGCCGATGGCGGACGGGAACGGCCGGGGTCCGGCGATGGTGTTTTTCGCCGCGCTGCCATACTGATCCCAGAGCAGCTTGCGCAGCGTCAGGTAGTCCCGCGCGTTGGCCTCCGGATCGGACCGGACCTCGCGCGACAGGTACTTGCCCCGCACGAGGCGACCGTCCTCGAATTCGTACATGAAGGCCATCCGCAGCCCAGCTACCTCCTCGCCGTACACCAGCCGGGTGTCGGTCTCGGACAGCAGCGTCGCCGTCTCGAGGATGCGGACCTGGTCGGGGGTCATCCCCCACCGGGCGTCCCGAAAGTGGGGGGCGGTCACCGCGTACAGGGGGGCGTTGGCCTCGACGCCCGGCGGGGTGGAGGCCAGCAACGCGTCGACCATCCGCTCCCGGCTCTTGGTGCCGATCAATGAGGTGACGATGGCTGCCGGCCACGCCGGCCATGTGATCATCGCGAGTGGCAGGGACAACACCCCGACGCCGATCCAGGTGTTCGAGGCGCGGCGCAGTCCCCGCCAGTCCGCGAAGTACTTTGCGGCCCTGGGGGCGTTGCAGTCTTTGAGGATGTCCGCGAACTCGAGCCGGTTGTGCCGACCCGCCACGCGGTAGCTCTCGTCGTTGACCCATACGTGGGCACGAGACACGGAGACCTCAAGCCGTTCGGCGCCGGCCCAGGGGCACTCCGCCGCGAGTGCGGGCGTGTGCAGGGCCAGACCGAGAACGAGGGCAACCCACATGCGCAGCATGGTGCACCTCCCTACCAGTCCGTCACGGACAGATCGACCCACACGCCGGGGTCGCCCGCTTCGTCGACCCAGGGACGTACGGCCACCTTGGCCTCGCCAGGGATGTCGATGCCCAGATCGGCCACGGACAACGCGCCTATGGGATTGTTGCCACCTTGCTTTCGGGCCGCGAAGTAGAGCCCCGCTCCCAGTCCGACCGTGGAGCCGATCAGGCCCAACGTCGCGACTGGTTCGACGTCCGGTGAGGCAACCAGACCGATCATCGCGCCGCTCGCTGCGCCGATCAGGCCGAGGCCATCGATATAGGCGAGGTCTCCCCAATCCGCGCGCACCGGGCCCGCCATCAGCGCGGCCGAGCCAAGCAGGGCGACGTTGCCGGCGGTCAGGGTGAGCGCCCACGTCTCCCGGCTGTCGAACCCCATCAGGTAGCCGCCCCACGCGGCGTACCAGGTTCCCCATCCACCGAAGCTCGCCGCGAGCAGGGACTCTGCCGGCTCGAGCTCGATGACGGGGGCCATGCCGAGCGCCAGGGCGGTGCCACCGCCCGCGGCCGTCAACACGTTGCCGAGGTGCTGCGAGGTGTCTTCACTCTCGATCGAGGAGTAGGCGCTCCAACCCGCGGCCTGGTACGCGGTCCACGCTCCGAGCACGGAGAGCAGTGCGGCATCGTTGTCAGACAGGTTGTAGTGCGGTGCGATGGCCGCCCCGCCGATGTGGCCCAGGGCACCTCCGATCAACATCGGAACGATCACCGTGCGTCGCTGGACCAGGTCTTCCTGGGGCTCGACGCCCACCGCGAGCGGGATGCCCGCGCCGAGGGCGGCACCAGCAGTGAAGCCCGCCGCCTGCAGCCCGAGCGAGCGCGCATCGGCCGGTCCGAACGGGGCGATGAACCGCGACAGGACATAGCCGCCGCCGAGTCCGAGGCGGAGCCCGCCAGTGATCTCGTTCTCTTTGGGCTTCGAGGTGAACAGGAATGGAGACCACGCACCGATCCAGGTGCCGTGGGCTAGGGAAACCGCGGTGACCGAAGCGTCGGGACGGGGTGCGCCCAGGGCCTCCAGGGTCGCCACCGCGCCAACCGTTGCGAGGGTGGCAGCGAGGGTGACCGGCGCGCGCTTGGCGCGGTCGGCCTCTATGTCCCACCCGGCGATGTCGCCGATGCCGGTGCCGGCGAGCCACCCGACGCCGGCGCCGAGGTCGACGTGGGCCATCGATGTCGCGTTCGGCGCATCGTTGACCGCCACCACCAACCCCATCCCGGCGATGCTGCCGAGCGCGCCTGCCAGCACGATACGACGCTGTTGGTCAGCGTCGTCCGGGTCCACGAACGTGCGTCCGAGCTGGTACGCCGTGAAGGCGCCCAGCGTGGAGGCCGAGCCCATGAACAGGACGTCTTCATCGCTCATCTCCCAGCCGGGACGGATGTGGTCGATCAAGGCGACCGTCGACATGCCCGCGGCGCCGCCGACCAGGCTGCCGATGACGGCACCCGAGGTGCGCGCGGAGCGCAGATCCGAGCCGTTGCCCTCGGCGATCGTGTCGCCGGCCCAGTACCCCATGGATCCACCGACGTAGGCGCCGAACGCCGCGCCGAGCACGTACGGCCAGCTCTCCTGCCTGGTCAGCGGGTCTTTTTGGGGCACCGCCAGGGGTGTCCTGATCGGAGGCGGAGCCGATTCGGTGGGCAGGGGTGCAGCGATGCCCGAGAGCCATGGGGCCTCTGGGCGCACCAGTGCTGGTTCGGCGGGCTGGGGCTCGCCCGGCATTGCGAGAGGTGCGTCGGGCGGCGGCTGCGACGACTGGAGGAACGGCACGATGCTCTCCCAGTCTTCCTCGTCGAGGGGAGGCAGTTCCTCCTCGTCATCGGCGAGGGCCACTCCGGAGAGGAGCAGACCGAGCAGGCCGAGGTGACGGACACGGTTTGAGAAGAACGTGGACATGACTTCCTCCTTGGGTGCCCGTCGTTGGTGCATAGGGGGTGCCATCCCCAGAACCCCGCTTTTAGAGCCACTTTGGCTGATGCCTGTCCACCGACATTGCCTCGGGCGTCCACGATCGATGTCACCATCGGAGCCCGCACCTCCGGCATCCCGTGAGGCGCATTGGCGCCAGCGCACCCCATCGGATAGCTCGCGCCCTTGAACATGGAGCCTGCCTGTGGGCACCGAGACCCTGCGAACCCTGCCCGGAGACGACGTTCGCCAGATCCTGTGGCGCTTCTCCGACCGCTTCGATCTGCAGATGCTGGTGCAGTCCGCCCGCGCCGTGGCCCGCGGTCCGGTGGCGCGGCTGGTCGCCAGCGGGGCCCGGAGCACCCACGAGTGGACCGACGACAAGGCCGCTCTGCTCGACGCCTACGACCAGTCCGGGCTCACCGCGACCTTCCTCGAGCCGGAGGACGGGGGCATCGTCGAGGGGCCCAAGAACCTCGCCCTCGCGGTGGTGGCGTACGAGTTGGCCTGGGTCGATGCCGGCGCGGCGACCAGTCTCCTCGCCGGGTTCCTGGCGCTCACCCCGATCCACGAGCGGGGAACGCCCGAGCAGCGCGAGAAATACCTCAAGCTCGCGGCCCCGCCCCTGCCCGGCGAGGACCGCGAGACCTGGCGCGGGGCCTTCTGCCTGACCGAGCCCATCCCCTACGTCGGCGTCGATACCGGGATGCTGAACGGTAAGGTGCGCGTGGAGGAGTGGGAGGACGGCAGCGAGCCGGTGCTACGGGTCGACAAGCGGGGTCGCTTCATCACCGGGATGGCCTTCGCGAACTTCGTGACCCTGGCGGTCGACTCCGCCGACGAGCGGATCAAGGGCAGCTGCATGGTCACCGTGGAGGAGACCGACCCGGGCACCTGGGACCGGGGCGTACCGGCACGGAAGATGGTCCACCAGCTCTCCTCGACCCGCGACCCGGTCTTCAGCCTCCGCGTGCCCGCGAGCCGGATCATCGGCGGCTATGCCGTGAAGGACGGCGTGCTCGTCCCCCACTGCGACCACGGCGAGATCATCGGAGCCGTCTTCCGCAAGTCGCGCGCCACCGTGGCGGCGATGACGGCGGCGAAGCTGCTCTCCGCGGTCGAGCCGGTCATCCGGTACCACCGGAATCGGTTTCGGGGGGCCGACGGGGTCGAGTCTGGCACCCTCCGTCACGACCGCGGTCTGCAGCAGCGCCAGGACGGGGTCCACCGGCTGCTCGGGGTGTGGGCCATGGGGGAGGCGAGCGCCTCTCTCGCGTTGTCGGTGGCTCGACTCTATGACGAGATCGAGCCGCTGGAAAAGCGAAAGACGGCGATCCTCGCAGAGAAGGGAATCGCGGGCGGGATGGGCGAGATGAGGCTGTTCCGCGGCCTCCAGAAGCAGGCCATCGAGTGGGCAGAGCTGTCCACCATGTCACCGGAGGAGCGGGACGCGGCGCGGTTCCAGGAGCTGTCCGGCGACGACCTCGTGCAATACGCCCTGCTCGACGCGCTCGGCATGGTGCTCTGCCCCGCCGCGAAGCTCTGGAACACCGGCAATGGCACCAACGCGATGCGGGAGGTCGTGAGCCTCATGGGGGGCTACGGCATCACCGAGGATTGTCCCGGCTTCCTGGGGCAGAAGTTGGTCGATGCCCAGCTCGAGGCGACCTACGAGGGTCCCGAGGCGGTCCAGCGCCGCCAGCTCGGGATCACCATGGCCAACCCGTTCTTCCTGGTCCAGTTCGACCAGTGGGTTGGTGAGCTGAAACGCATCGACGCCGAGACGCCAGATGCCGGAGCCGGCACCCTCGCCACCGCGATGGGGATGTGGCGGTGGACTTTCGACCACCTTCGCCGGACGCGCGACCCCGACGGGGCCAAGCTGTTCCACGGCTCCCGCCAGGGGGTGACCTTCCCGCTGGCCGATGCGCTGTGTTGGCTGGTCGCGAGCCGCCAGCAGATCCTCGACGTCCGGGAGTTGGCGGCCCGGGGCCACGAGAACCCGGTCGTCGCGGAAGGGCTGCCCGGCACCCTGCAGTTCCTCTCCGACCTGTGCCACATCCAGGCCGCTCGGGCGGCGGGCGAGGTCGGACGGATCTGCGCCGGGCTGGTCTACGGCTACCACCGGCACGCCGCCGGGGACGCCGCCGAGTCCTGCGCAGTGTGCGAGGGCCTGGAGGGATTCCAGCAGCTCCGGAACCAGGTGGACTGCGGCCTCACCGGCGCGCAGCTCGCCAAGGACCGCGCCGCACAGGCCCTGTCGACGGTGATGATCCCCGAAGCCCTCGACTACCCGGCCTAGACCGTGGCGCCCATCGACGACGGGGTGAACCGGGAGACCATGGAGGTCGACATCGCCTGTGTCGGCTTCGGCCCGGCCATGGGCGGTTTCCTCACCACCCTCTCGCGCGGCTTGGTGAACCCCGACGGGACCCCTGTGGCCGAGAGCGCGGCGATGCCCGGGATGCCGCCGATGGTGGTCTGCTACGAGCGCGCCGATGACCTGGGCTTCGGGGTGTCGGGCGTGGTCACCAGGGCCCGCGGGATCCGCGCCACCTTCCCGGACCTCGATCCCGCGCAGATTCCGCTTGCGACCCCGGTGACGGGGGAGAAGCTCGTCTACCTCCTCGACCCGGTGGGAGCGAGCCGCCGCTCCTTGGGGCTTCGTCTCGGCGATCGGCTCATCCGTAGCGCGCAACGGGTGCTCCCCTTCGCGCACTCCGCGCTGGAGCTGCCCTACACCCCGCCCTTCCTCCACAAGGCCGGCGGGCTGGTGCTCTCCATCGGCCAGTTCAACCAGTGGGTGGGGATGCAGTTGATGGGCTCCGGCCTGGTCCAGCTGTGGCCAGCTACGCCGGTCGCTGCGCCCCTGTTCGAGGGGGATGGGGTCGTCGGCATCCGGCTCCTCGACCAGGGCACCGACAGAGAAGGCAACCCTGGCGACGGGTTCATGCCCGGCATGGACATCCGCGCAGCGCTCACGGTCCTCGGGGACGGGCCGGTGGGCGCCGTCGGCCGGCAGGTCGACGAGCACTTCGGGATGCCCGAGGACCATCACCGCCGCGACTGGGCGCTCGGGACCAAGATGGTGGTGGAGTTGCGTGAGGACGTCGATCTGCCGCCGGGCACCGTGATCCACACCTTTGGCTACCCCGAGCCCGAGATCTTCGGGTTCCTCTACGTGCACCCGGACCGGCTGGCCTCGGTCGGGATCTTCCTCCCGTCCTGCTTCGACAGCCCCGTCCCTGCCTCGTACCGGTACCTGCAGCACTTCATGATGCACCCCTACCTGTGGCGGTACCTGGAGGGCGGGACCCTGCGCTCCTGGGGCGCCAAGTCCCTGGAGGAGTCGGGGAGACGGGGCGAGCCCTTCCTCGCTCGGGACGGCTGTGCCCGCATCGGGGAGGGGTCGGGGAGCACAAACGTCCTCACCGGCTCGGGGGTGGACGAGGCCTGGGCTACCGGGGTCCAGCTCGCCGAGGCCGTCCTGAGGCTGCTCCGTGAAGGCAAGCCCTTCACCAGGGAGAACCTCGAGGCGACCTACGTCGCCGCGCGCCGCGAGAGCTGGGTGGAGTCCGAGGGCCGGGTCGCGGAGCGGTCGCGCCACGGGTTCCAGCGCGGGGTGCTGACCGGGCTCGTCGGGATGGCCCTGGCCGGCTTGACCGGCGGGCGGGTCGCGATCGGACCCGAGCCGAAGCTCCCCCACCAGCGCGCCCGTACCCCAAAGGACCGTTTGCCCATGGACGCGGCGGACTGGCCGCCGATCCCCCATGACGACACCCTGCTCATCTCCCACCAGGACGCCCTGCTCCTCGGCGGAAAGGTGCAGGCCGCGCCGGGCTACGCCGACCACGTGATCTTCGTCCGTCCAGAGCTGTGCCAGACCTGCGAGACCCGGGTCTGCGTCGAGATTTGCTCCGGCCAGGCCATCACCCCGGGCGAGGCGGGCGTGCCGGTGTTCGATCGCGAGAAATGCGTCCACTGCGGCGCCTGTTACTGGAGCTGTGCCCAGACCCTCGACGGAGAGCGGACCAACATCGAATTCCGTGCCGGCGCGGGCGGGCTGCACTCCCCGGAGAACTAGCGGATGGGTTTCCAGATCGTCGTCTGCGGCAGCGTGGTGCCGGACCCACTGCAGACCCTCGAGGTCGTCGACAGCACCCAGGGTCCAGCGCTGAAGAACGAGATGATGCTCCCGGTGGTGCTCGACCCCTGGGCGGCGCACGCCCTGTACGAGGCGGCGAGCCTGGCGAAGGGCGTCGCCGGCAGCCAGGTATGGCTGGTGAGCCTCGGGCCGAGGGCCAAGCTGCAGCAAATGATGATGACGGTGGCGCAGAAGGCGTCGTTCCAGTTGGTGGCGGTGGACGGCCCCGCGGGCGGGTTCACCGACAGCCACCAGGTCGCGGACGCGCTGGCCGAGGCCATTCGCACCATCCCCGGCCTCGACCTGTCCCGCCTGCTCCTCTGCGGCGGCTGGGAGTCCGCGAGTCGGGGGTCCTGCACCACCCTGCAGATGGTGGGCGAGCAACTCGGGATCCTGGACCAGTTCCAGGGCGTCGACCGGCTGACCGCCCGCGAGGACGGGTCCTTCGAGGTCCTGGAGCGGGTGGAGGGGGGCCGGCACCAGGTCTCGGTGTGCGCGGGTCCGCCGATGGTGCTGGGTTGGGCGACCGGTGCGCTCGGCGAGCCGCCCAACGATCCGCGCGTCGGGATGGCCAACATGCGCGCGATCATGCCAGCGCTCCAGCGCGCGAAGCCGGCCGCCGTCGGCACCGGCGGGATCGCCTACCTGGAGGCGGGGGTGCCACAGCAACGGCGTGAGACCCGGATCGTGGAGGACCGCTCCGCCCAGGACATCGCCCGCGAGATCGTGGAGTGGATCCGGGAGGCTGGCCAATGACCACTCTCCTCTTCCTGGCACACACGGAGTTGGAAGGGTCCCTCGCCCAGCCGGCCCTGGGCGCCCTCCGCGCTGCCTTGGACCTCGACCTGCCCGGCGCGACCCTGGTCGTCGGCCTGTTCGGCGAGACGGTGCAGGCGGCTGCGAACACACTCGCCGGGTGCGGTGCGCACCGGTTCCTCGGCGTGTCCGGGGAGGACTTCGGTGAATCTCGCTACGCCTCGGATGCGGCCGCTGCGGAAGCGCTCTGCCGTGCGGCGAACGCCGACATCGTCGTGGCCGCGGGCACCTCGAGGTGCAGCCGCATGCTGCCCGGGGTGGCGCACCGCCTCGGCGGTCGGGTGGACACCCACGTCACCTCGATCTCGGTCGGCGAGGGGGCACCGGTGGTGACCCGGTGGTTCTATCGCCAGCGGATCCAGGCCGTGTTGCAGCGCTCGGAGCGCCCCTGGCTCGTCCTGGTCGCACCCGGCGCGCACGAGCCCTACGGCGGCGAGGCCGGGGTGGCCGAGGTGGAGGAGATCGCGGTCTCTCTCCCCGAGACGAGCCGCCGCACCCGCGTGACCGGCATCCAGGCTCCCCCTTCGGACGAGCAGACCATCCGACCCGATGCTCCCTTGCTCTTCGTGGCGGGCGCCGGGTGGACCAAGAAGCAACGCGACGGGCAGGCCCACACCGACGAGGCGGAGGCGCTGATCCTCGACTTCCTGCGCCGATCACGGGCGTCGTTGGGGAGCA
The DNA here is from genome assembly GCA_019307545.1 of Deltaproteobacteria bacterium. GTDB lineage: Bacteria > Myxococcota_A > UBA796 > UBA796 > JAFDJI01. Next base: position 8,561 of record JAFDJI010000123.1, read on the forward strand.
CCAAGTCGTTGGTGGAGCAGACCACCGAAGGCCAGGAGGTGCTGCCCTTCAT
>JAFDJI010000124.1 GCA_019307545.1 Deltaproteobacteria bacterium
GGTCCACACCGACGAGCGCCGCCACGCGTTCCTTCTCCAGTTGGGCGTAACAGCCCGTGACCACCAGCCGGGCGCGCGGGTTGCGCCGATGGAGGCGGCGCGCGTACTGGCGCGATTGCTTGGCGGCCGGGATGGTAACTGCGCACGAATTGAGCACCAGTACGTGGGCGTCTTCGGGACTGCAGACCACCGTGCACCCCGCCGCGCGAAAGCGCCGGGCCCAGTCCTCGCGCTCAGCCTCGTTCAGACGGCACCCCAAGGCTTGGAGGTAGACGTTCACGTCATGATCCCCGAGGATATCCGGCAGCTATCGGATCGTACATGCTCACTCCGCTCGTCCCCGGGCGCATCACCCGGCGCACCTATCCCACCTGTGGAGGGGTTCCACGGTAAAGGCTCGCAGATGAGACTCCTGTTCGCGATCGACCTGCGCGAGGCGTACGAGCCCCTCGTCGCCGAGGCCAAGCGCTGGGCGGAGGCGCTCGATGCCACCCTGGACCTGGTCTACGTAGGCGTTTACAGCGACCTGTACCAGTTCATCAGCGACCCCCACGTGCGCACGTTGATGGCGGCAGAGGCCGAGGCGCTTCGCGAAGAGCACATCCGGATCCTGCAGGAACTGCTATCAGAGGTTCCGGAGAACCACCGTGGGGATTGGCACCTCCCGGCCGGGCCCCCGGCACAGGCCATCGTGGAGATGGAGGAGCCCTACGACGCCCTGATGGTCGCGACCCATGGCCGAACCGGGGTGTCCCATTTCTGGATGGGATCGGTTGCGGAGCGCATCGTCCGCACCTCGACCAAGCCCGTGATCGTCCTACGCATGCCCTCCCAACACGCATGACTCCCTGGAGGTCCCCTTGAAGCTTCCCGTGGATACCCTCCTCGTACCGGTGGACTTCTCCGAGATGAGCCTCGCCGCGCTGGACACCGCAAAGACGCTGGTGAGCAGCGAGGCCGGTCTGAACGCGGTTCACGTGCTCTCCCCCATCATCGCCAGCGAGCCCGGGGTGATCTGGGGAACGGTGGACGACGCGTCCCGAAAGACACATGCCCGGCAGGCGCTTGAGAAGTCCCTCCAAGAACACGATCTGACCGGGGCGATGGCGCACGTTCGTCTCAGTGATTCCGGCAACGCAGCCTGGGAGATCGTCCAGCTCAGCCAGGAACTGGGCACAGAACTCATCGTGCTCCCCTCGCACGGCCGTCACGGGCTGTCCCGACTGGCCATCGGCTCGGTGGCGGAGCGCGTCGTGCGGTATGCGCGCTGCCCCGTGCTGGTCCTGCGGAATTGACCACACCTCCGGAGCGCACCCTGGCGTGAGAGTTGCATGACAGGTGCCCTCGCGCGGGATTGGTGGGGGCCCGAATCCCGTTTCTTCGCCATTTTTGGGCCCCGGGATAGTGCTATATCGCACACTCTCCTGTGGAGTTCCGAACAATGGCGAAGACCACCATCGTCGTTTGCGACGACGAAGAGCTCATTCGCTGGTCCCTCTGTGAACACCTCACGCAGGAGGGATTCACCACCATCCCCGCCGCGAACGGCGAGGAATGCCTGCAAGCGGTTGGCGAGCACGCCCCCAGCCTCGTGCTCATGGACCTGAAGATGCCGGTGATGGATGGTCTGTCGGCACTGCGCACCCTGCGAGAGCGGGGCCACGACGTGCCCGTGATCGTGATCACGGCCCACGGCGGCGTGGAGAGCGCGATCAAGGCGACCCGGCTGGGGGCGACCGGCTACCTCTCCAAGCCCTTCGACCTCCGCGAGACCACGCTGGCGGTCCGAAAGGCGCTGGAAGAGGATCGCCTACGCACGGAGGTCCATTACCTTCGCAACCGGGAGCGCATCGGGTACGGCGACTACATCGGCCAGTCCAAGGTGCTGGCACCCCTGTTCGAAACCCTCGAACGCCTGGAGAAGGTGGACGCGCCCACAGTCCTCCTCATGGGCGAGAGCGGCACGGGCAAGGACGTCATTGCGCGCACCATCCACAGCCGGGGACCACGAAAGTCTGGTCCCTTCATGGAAATCGACTGCGCAGCGCTCCCCGAGCAGCTCATCGAAAGCGAGCTGTTCGGACACGAGCGTGGTGCCTTCACCGATGCCCGCACCACAAAACGCGGCCTCTTCGAGGTGGCTCACGGGGGTGTCGTGTTCCTCGACGAGATCGGCGAGCTCTCTCACGGTACGCAGGCGAAGCTGCTGCGGGCCTTGGAGAACCGCACCTTCAAGCGAGTGGGCGGGATCGCGAACATCACCATGAACGCCGCCGTCATCACCGCCACCAACCGCCACCTCAAGGAGGATGTCGAGACGGGTCGCTTCCGCGAGGACCTGTACTTCCGGCTGAACGTCATCCCGATCTTCTGCCCGCCACTGCGGGATCGCCGCGATGACGTCCCGCTTCTGGTCAGTCACTTCCTGGACCACTTCGCAAAGGCCTTCGGACGACGCGTGAAGGGGGTGACCGCGGAAGCGCTCGAGTTCCTCAAGGGGTACGGGTGGCCCGGCAACGTGCGAGAGCTGCGCAACGTGCTCGAGCGCATCGTCATCCTCAGTCCGGAGGAGGTGATCCGGGCCTCTGACCTGCCCCCCGAGGTGCGCTTCGCGGCCCCCAACCAGCCCTCGAACATCGGCGGCGGATGCCCCTTCGTCCTTCCCGAGAGCGGCATCGATCTGGAAGAGGTGGAGCGCGGGCTAATCGCCCAGGCACTCGAGCGCACCACCGGGAATCAGTCGGCGGCGGCGCGCCTGCTCGGCATCACCCGATACGCCCTTCGGTACCGGATGGAGAAGTACCACCTGCTGGAGAAGGAGCCCGCGGGGTCCGGGGAAGGGGTCTGAAGGGACAGCGTCAGCGGCGGGACCGGCCGAGGCCCTGTATCCAGGCGAGCACCAGGCCGAGCACCACCCCGACGGCCAGCACACTGCCGATCCGGGCACCGTCTTTCACCGTCGCCACAAAGGCATCTTGGTGGGCCCGGTCGAGAGGCGCTTCGAGCAAGCCCCTGCCCTTCTTCGCGACGGACTCTTTGCTTCCCTTCTCCGTCGTCATCCCTCCTCCTCCATCAACAGGTCCGCGAGGCGCTCGGTGATCTTGCCACTGATGACCAGCCATTGGTGGACGGCCGGGAACCAGGTCCGGTCGAGGGTGACCACTTCGGCGCCCTCCAGGGTGCACCGATGCGGGGGTGCGACAACATCGCCTGGGATCACCATGGAGGTGACCGGGACCGGCGATCCACCCGCGCGAAGGTCGGAGAGGAGAGAGCTGGTCGGGAGCGATTGCCAGACCCCGCGCGAGACCGCACCGAACACCGGCACTCCGGCGAGTGCGAACCAGGTTCCCTGGAACGGGGCGCCCATGGCTACGAGGCGCCGCACGCGGTCGGCCCCGCCGAACTCCTTGACGTAGCAGAGGGCCACGAACCCGCCCAGGCTCACCCCCACCAGGATGCACCGCTCGGCGCCGGTGCGGTGCAACACGCGCTCTACACTGACGGCAAGCTGTTTGGCGAGGACGCGCACGTCGCGGATCGCGAGGGGGCTGAGGTCCACGAGATGGGCGTCGAAGCCGCGACGCTCCAATCGCCACTTCAGCGGCAACAGGAACCGCTTCGGGGACAGGTAGCCGTGCACCAGGATCACCGGCTCTGGAGGCACCCGCCGCTGGCGAGGTTCGGACACGCCTGCCACCATAGCCGATTCGGGGTATGGGACCTCCATCGTTCCTCACCGGGACCTGGGCTTGGAACCGGATTCACCGCGATCGTACTGGGAACACTTCCCCCACCAGGCGGACATCGGTGTCCGTGGGGTTGGCCCCTCTCTGAGTGCAGCCTTCGAGCAGGCCGCCGTGGCACTCGTCGAGGTGGTGCTCCCAACGGCCGACGTCCGACCGCGCCAGGTGGTGGAGATCCGCTGCGAAGCGCCAGACGAGGAGATCCTGCTGGTGGACTGGCTCAACGCCGTCATCCACGAGATGGCGACCCGGAACATGCTCTTCGGTCGTTTCCAGGTTGCGGTGGAGGGCCAGACGCTCCAAGCGCTCGCCTGGGGCGAACCGGTCTCCCTCGAGCGTCACGACGCGGCGGTCGAGGTGAAGGGCGCTACCTTCACTGGGCTTCGGGTCGTCCGCCCAAGCGAGGGAAGCTGGATCGCAGAGTGCGTCGTCGACGTGTGAGGAGGCTGCCGTGGAACCGAAGAGCTTGCATCGGGTGTCCGCTACCCAGTGGCGATTGAGCCCCCGCGGCGACATGCGGGTTCCCGCCATCCTGTATGCCGACCGGGATCTCGTCCGCGAGATGGATGACAAGGTCCTCGACCAGATGACCAACGTCGCCAGCCTTCCGGGGATCGTCCGCGCGTCCTACGCGATGCCCGACGCCCATTGGGGCTACGGGTTCCCCATCGGGGGGGTCGCCGCCTTCGACCCCGACCTCGGAGGGGTGATCTCGGGCGGTGGCGTCGGCTTCGACATCTCCTGCGGCGTCCGCAACCTCCTCACCGGCCTCACCATCGACGATCTGGAACCCTTGAAGGAGCGCCTGGTGACGGCGCTCTTCCGCCACATCCCGGCGGGAGTCGGACGCACCGGTCGGATCCACCTCGACGACGAGGGGATGGGCGCCATGTTGCGGGGGGGCGCCCGATGGGCCGTGGAGCGAGGCTGGGGTCGCAAGGAAGACCTGGAGCGAATCGAGGACCGGGGGTGCATTGCGGGGGCCGATCCCTCCCAGGTCTCCAAGAAGGCCCGCCACCGTCAAGCGAACCAAATGGGCACACTGGGCTCGGGCAACCACTACGTCGAGGTGCAGTGGGTGGCCGAGGTCCACCACCAGGAGATCGCCGACGCCTGGGGACTGCACCAGGGCGACGTGGTGGTCAGCATTCACTGCGGATCCCGGGGTCTGGGGCACCAGATCGGAACCGAGTACTTCCGGGAGATGGCCATCAAGGCCAAGGAGCACGGGCTGAAGCTCCCCGACCGGGAGTTGGCGTGTGCGCCAGCCCGCTCGAAGCTGGGGAAAGCCTACCTGGGGGCGATGCGCGGCGGCATCAACTGCGCGCTCGCCAATCGCCAGATCATCACCCACCTGGCCCGGGAAGTGTTCGACGAGGTCCTTCCCAAGGCGGATCTCCAGGTCCTCTACGACGTGTCCCACAACACCTGCAAGGAGGAGGTGCACGAGGTCGATGGGGCCAAGCGACGGCTGCTGGTGCACCGCAAGGGAGCGACGCGGGCCTTCGGGCCAGGTCACCCACAACTCCCTCCCGACCTGCAACGCACCGGCCAACCCGTGCTCATCGGCGGCAGCATGGGCACCGAGTCCTGGATCCTCGCGGGCGTCGAGACGGCGGAGGAGCGCGCGTTCAGCTCTGCCTGTCACGGCGCCGGGCGGAGGATGAGCCGCACCAAGGCACGCAAGCGGTGGCAGGGCCGAGACGTCACCGAGAGCTTGGCCCATCGCGGCATCCTGGTGCGCAGCCGGAGCATGCGGGGCATCGCTGAGGAAGCTCCTGGCGCCTACAAGGATGTGGCGGCTGTCGTCGAGGTCACCGAGCGTGCCGGGCTGGCCCGGAAGGTGGCACGGGTGGTGCCGATTGCATGCGTGAAGGGATGAGTTGGCGACAATCCGGACGTAGGACTTGCAGAAGCCACTGGAATCCGTAGGATCATCCAGAGGAAACGCATGACCTACAATTACTTCATCCACGGGTGTGCCCTGCTCGCGGTGGTGGCGTTCGCTGGTCCCGACCTGGCGCACGCCCAGGAGAAGAACCAGCAGCCGGCAGAGCCAGAGGCGCCCGCCCCGCCCGCCGACGTCCCCGAGACCGAGGCGCCCGCCCCGCCCGCCGACGTCCCCGAGACCGTTGCCCCGGCCCCGGAGCCCGCCCGCTCGCCCCCGCCACCCCCGGTTCGAGAGGTTGTGGCCCCCGTCGAGGTCGTCCTCGGCGGGGACGAAGACCCCACCGTGTACATCCCGGTCGGTGTCCCGACGGAGCTGCGCCTCCGGCACGTGCGCGGGGGCACATCCGAGTACGCCGGGCGGGGCGGCCCCCCGGGGATGGTGGTCCACTCCGACGGTGAGGTCACCTACACCGCGAGCGAGGACCATGCAGGCCGGGAATGGGCGGTCACAATACGCTACGGCACCAGTCGGTCCAACTTCCGGGTGGTGGTCGTGCATGGGCCCCCAGAGGGTCCCTCCACCGTCCTGGTGGAACAGGGCATGGAATTGGCGCTCGGAGCGGTCCCGATCGAAACCCAGGCCGAACCCGGAGAGCGGTCGGCCCGAGGCCCGATGATGGTATACGGGGCAGTGTTGGGTGGATGGGTGGGTGCCACCGCCGGCTACGCGATCGGGGACGCTGCCGGAGACACAGAGTCCCAGTCGCAAGGCGCCACGATGGGCTCGATGCTCGGCTCCGGTGTCGGGTTGGGCACCACCGCCCTCATCCTCAAGCTGCGGAGCGACTACGAACCCACCTGGGACCAGGTAGTGCTGATGAGCTCCACCTCCGCCATCGGCGCCTGGACCGGGATGAGCGCCGCGATGGCCCTCATCCCGGTGGGCGCGGAAGACGGGGGCCGCCGGATCGCCCTCTCCGGCTCGCTCGGCGCCATCGCCGGCGCCGGCCTCGGGATGGCCCTGGAGGCGCCCCCACCCGTGGTGATGGGAAACATCGACCTCGGGGTCCTCATCGGCTGGCAGGCGGCGGCCGGCGCCTCCGACATGGCGGGGTGGACCTTCCCGAACGACCGGCGCCCCCGAGCCGGCCTCGCGCTGGCGGGCGGGTACGCGGTGGGGTTCACGGCCGGGGTCCTCCGGGCCCTGGACGTCCCGGGACCGAGCCCCGGACTGCTGGGGGTCGGCCTCGCCGAGGGCGCATGGATCGGGGCCTGGTCGCCCCTCTTGGTCACCCGCGATCCGGACCCCCGCCAGGTCTTTGGCGGCCTGCGCCTCGGCATGGGCGCCGGTTACCTGCTCTCCCAGGCACTGGCGCCGATCGGGGCGCTCGACGGACGGGTGGTGGCACTGCAGTCGGTGGGTTTCGCCTCCGGCACCGCCCTGGGCGCCGGGCTTCCCCTGGCGATGGGCGTCGAGCCGAACGATTCGGATGCGGCCACCCGAGCGGTGGTGGCGCCCATGCTGGCGGGTGGCCTGGTGGGGATCTTCGCCGGTGCGGTGGTGGCCCCCCACTACGACCTCAGCACCAACGACATAGCGCTGCTGTCCACCCTGGAGGTGTGGAGCGTGTACCAGGCCATCGGGTGGGGCTTCTTCGGGGGTCACGTCTCGGATAGCGGCACCGTTCCCCTCGGATACGCGCTCACCGCCGCCGGCGCGGGGACCCTGTTCGCGATGGCCCTCGCCCCGGCCATCGATGTGAACCCGGCGGAATCGATCCTCATCGCCAGCGCCGGCGGGTGGGGGACCTGGTATGGCGCGTGGATCGGCCACCTGGTGGGGATGGACCCGGAGTACCACTGGCTCCTCGCGCTCGGCACCGGCAACATCGCGCTGATCGGGACCGCCGCAGTCGCCGCGGGCCCTGCGGAGGCGGATTGGGCCGATGTCGCCTACATCGACGGCCTCACGGCCCTGGGGGGTGCGACGGGTGCCCTGGTCGGGATCATCGCCTCGCCGGACTTCGACACCGTTGCGTTGGCCGGGCTGGTGGGGACCACCCTCGGATTCGCCGGCGGGATGTACCTGGCCACCCGACCGGGCGCGAGCCCGACCTCCCTGGCCCTCCCGCTCCCCCACCTCCGGGTGCGCACCCCGTTCCGCGCACGGGTCCAGGCCCGACCGTGGCTGGACGAGGAGGGCAAAGCCGGGGTCTGGGTGGACCTACACCTCGTCGAGCGATAGCTCGGCATGGCCGAGGAGATCCCGAGCGCGATGCGCGCCCCCCCCCGCCACCGACCGTCCAGAGGACCTTCGACCCTGTTCGCTGCCGCGCTCGGATGGGTGTGGCTCGTGGGGTGCCCCTACATCACCGACGATGCGCACTTCGAGCGCCGGGACCTCGACGAAGACGGGTGGGCCTGGCCCGACGACTGTGACGAGGGCGACGAGTCCATCCACCCCCAAGCCGACGAGACCTGTGACGGGGTAGACAACGACTGCGACGGCGACACCGATGAGGAAGGCGTCTGCGACACCGGGGACACTGCACGATGACCCTGCTCCTCGCCTGGATGGCCGCCGCGCTCGCCGGGCCGTGTGCCCAACCCTCCACCTCTTCGATGCTGGCGCAGACCCTCGCGAAGGCCGACAGCGCCTTCGTGGAGATGGACCTGACGCGCTTCGAGGAGACCCACTTCACCGCGAGCAGGCAACTCGAGTGCCTGGAGGAGTTGGTCAACCCCGCCGACGCCGCGGCCTATCACCGCCTCGAGGCCCTGGCGGCTTTCGTCGCGGAAGACGACCACGCCACCCGCGCCTCCTTCCGGGCCTCCCTGTCCATCCAGCCCCTCTTCACGCTTCCCGAACGCATCGCCCCCCCCGGAAACCCCCCCGACGCACCGTACGGCGAGACCCCCGCCCTCGGCCCCTCCCCCACCGCCCTGCCCACCCCTCCCCCCGACTCTCTCCGGCCAGATCGGACACACCGGCTACGTCCCCGAGGGCAACCCCATTCCGGCGTGGGCCTCCGCCGCCCGTCCCGAGGAAACCCCCCCGCCGCCTCCCGAGCCGGTCCCGCAGAATCAGGCCAAGGGCGCGTTGTTCATCGCGTCGGGCACGACCATCGCCATCGCCGGGGTCTTGTACGGATATGCATGGGGCTCCCGCGGCCTGTACGACGACCCAAACGCCTCGCTCGAGGAGCTCGACGCCCTGCGCGCGCGCACCAACACCGCCACCGTGACCACCCTGGTGGTGAGCAGCGTCGGAGCGGGTCTCATAGTGGTCGCGGTGGTGGTCCCGTGACGACCCCGGAAAGCGGGCGCAAGTACAAGGTCCTGGGGACCATCGGCAGAGGCGGTTTCGGTACGGTGTACCGCGCTGAGCTCGCGGGGGAGGGCGGGTTCTCCAAGGTGGTCGCCCTCAAGGTCCTCAACCGCGACGTCTCCGACATCAAGGAGGTCGCCGAGCGCATGCGAGACGAGGCGCGGGTGCTCGGCCTGGTGCACCACCGCGCGATCGTGCACGTGGATGGTCTGCTCCTGATCGACGGGCGCTGGACCATCGTGATGGAATGGGTCAACGGGGTCGACCTGAAGCGGGTCCTGGAGGAGGGGCCGGTCCCGCCTGGCCCCGCCCTGGAGATCGTCACCGAGGTGGCCAGCGCGCTCCGCGCGGCCCGAGAGCAGCCCGGCCCCGACGGTCGCCCCCTCGCCCTGCTCCACCGCGACCTCAAGCCCTCCAACCTCCACCTCACGGCCGCCGGGGAGGTGAAGGTCCTCGACTTCGGGACCGCGCGGGCGGACTTCGCCTCTCGCGAGGCCAAGACCGAAATGGTCGCCTTCGGGACCCTCGACTACATGGCCCCCGAGCGCCTGATGTTCGAAGACGTACCGGCCGGCGACATCTACGCGTTGGGCGCGGTGCTGCACGAGATGCTGGTGGAAGAGCCCCTCGGGCGCACGAACCCCAGCCCGAACAAGCACAAGGAGGTCCGGCAGGCCGCGACAGAGCGGCTCGCCGAGGCCGGCGTCCACGAGGACGCCATCTCCCTGATTCGGGAGATGATCGCCTACGAGCCTGAGGACCGCCCCACCCTGCACGAGGTGGAGCAGCGGTGCCGGGACTTGCGGGTGGTGTGCGGCGGCCCCTGGCTGTCCGACTGGGCGGCGGACATCGTCCCCGAGGTACGCGCCCTGCTGGCAGACGCCGAGGACACCGAGCTGGCGGGAGTGGTTTTGGAGGAAGGGAGCTCCACCCACCACTTCCGCGATTCGGAGGAAGGCGAGACCCGGTGGATCCGGGCCGAACTGCCGGGCGAGCAGGAGGAGGGGCCAGCCAACTCGGAGGCCAGGGACGTCGCTGCCAGGTCCCCGGGCACCCCAGAAGAACGCCCGCCGGCGCGACGGATGTCCATGGTCCTTCTCCTGGGCCTCATCGGGGGAGGAGGCGTCCTCGCCCTGGTCATCGTCGCATTGGCCGTCTTCTTCCTTCCCCGCGTGGGCAGGATGGTCACCCCCCCCCCGGAAGCGGCGCCGGAGGAAGCGGTGGTCGAGGCCAGCGAAACGCCGCAGGAAGCCGAGACCGTGCCAGATGGGACGGAAACCGAACCCTCCGCTCCTGCGGAGGCGGTCGCCGTCACGCCGCCAGAGCCGGCAGCGCCCCGGCCGGAACCCATCGCACCCCGCCCAGCCCCGAAGCCGAGCCCTCCCGATCCGACGCCCGAGACGACCCACCCACCCGACCCGACGCCCGCACCGACCGGCACGGTGGTGGTGGAGGGCGATGCGGTCACGGTGGAGTTGGTCGCGGACGACAAGCGGTTCCCACCTGGAAAGGTGGCACCCGGCCACTACACGGTGGAGGCCACGTTCACCGGACGCGGTGCGGTCCAGGCCGGTTCGGTGGACGTCATCGAGGGGCAGATTGTCACGATCAGCTGCCAGCGAGCCTTCGCGAGGTGTACCGCCCGGTAGGCCCGCATTGCCGCCCCACCGATCTGCGAAAGGGCGCAGACCGCTTCGTCGAGTATCCCCTGCGCTGACACCGACTGTGTGCTGGCTACAGCGCCACCGCCAGTCCGGCGATCCCGAGCGCCCACCCCAACTCGGTGAGACCCAGAATGCGCGCCTTCCCGGCCGATCGGACTGGGGCGTGGACCACCGTCCGCAAGGGGTAGACCAGCGGCAGGGCGGCCGCGAGGGGATGGCCGAGGAGCGCGCCTGCGGCAAACGTGACCAGGGACAAGACGATGACGACAAGGCGACCGTTTGACCAGGGCGTTCGCTTGGGCAGGATCCGGGCGAGTTGCCCCCGAACCCACCACAGGCTCCAAATGGCCCAGGTGGTGATCACGGCCCCGACCACCACCGCGTGCGACACATCGGCTCCCCCGGCGGTAGCGATTCCCGCCCCGATGACGGCGCAACCCCCGATAGCCGCAATCTCCAAGGGGGTCTTCCGCGGGTGGCGCCCCCGCCAGGCAAACGTGACCACACTCCCGGTCACCACGGCGATCCCGTAGATCACCAGGAGCGGGATCGGACGATTCGCGAGAAGCAAAGCGACAGCGGCGAGTACGGCCGCGACCCCCAGGGCCACGAACCCGGGGCCCCTGGCCCGTTCCCGTCCTCCCAGGAAGCGACCGAACGCGTTGAACGCACCGAAAGCCGCCATCACGCTGCAGCCCGCCAACAGGGTGGAGGGCCGCGGCGCCAGCAGCAGCGCCGCGAGGAGAGGCACCCCAACCCAGGACCACAGTGCGTGCTCCCTGGGGAAGAGGTCCCGCCAACGCTGACGAGGCTCGATCAGTCCTTCTTCCTGCGCCGCATCCGCGCCAAGAGGTCATCGGCGCTCCGGGTGCGCTCCCTCTTTCCCTCTCGGACAGGTGCACGTCTCGGGCTCGGCTCGTCCGCGGTGTCGGGTTCGTCCCTGCGACCACCCATCTTCCTCTTGAGAGAGTCTCGCAGGCGTGACGCAGCATCCCCGTCATCCTCGCGTTTCGGGACGCGGGGGGCGCGACTCGCCCGAAGCCGCTCGCGCAGGTCTCCGCGCTCGGAACGGTCCTCACCGGCCGAACGACGGGGGGATCGCTCGGAGCTCCGCTCCCGCAGGCGACTACGTAGATCGTCACCCTCACCACCGGCCCGGCCACCCGACCGCCGGGGTTGGCCCCCCTCGTCCCGCCGGCCGCGGCGGAGGCGGGCGCGCAGGTCGTCGCCATCGTCGGAGCGCGCCCGTCGAGCAGCACGAGACGGACGTTCCTCGTCCCCCCCACGGGATCGGGAGCGGGGTCGGTCCTTCGAATCGTCGGCGCTGGCGGAGCGGCGCTCGAAGCGAGACCGCCGTTCGGAGTCGCGAGCGGTATCCTTGGCGCGGCGGAGCTTGGCGCGACGGGCGTCCTCCCTCGCCTTCTGTTCCTCCTCCTTCGCCTCCTCCTCCAGTCGCTTCAGCTCCGCTCGGCATTCACTGTCCCTTTCCACCACGACGGACAGGGCTCCGATGGCCTCGTTGAGGGCGTCGTTGGCGCGATCGACCGCAGCATGGGCTTCCGACGCCGTGGTGGCGAGGACGGTCGCCGTGGTGGCCTCGATCGCTTTGGCCGCGGCCGCCTTGGCGTCATCCGATGCCTTCTGGGCTGCGTCGAAGGCGTCATCGGCCTCGTTGCTGGTGAAATCCGCCGCTTCGCATGCCTTGTCCAGCTCCTGTACCGTGGCCGTGGTGGCGCCAGCCGCCTCCTCGGCGCTGGATGCGCGCTGGGCAGCCTCCTCCTGGCACGCCTCGATCTCGGCGCGCTCCTGCTTCTCCTCCTCGATGGCGGTGCGCACCGCTTCCAGCGCCGCTCTTGCGGCCTTTGCCGCTTCAAAGGCCCGCTCCGCAGCGTGCCGGACATCCAGTTCGACGGAGCGCGCTTCCTCAATGGTGGAAGCCTCACGCGCCGGCTCGGCCGTCCTCGTCGCGTCTTCGGCGAGGGAACCCACCTGGGCAACGGCACCCTCCAGCGCCGCGAGCGCCACCTCGACCCGCTCGCTCTGGTATTCCTCGGCCTCCCGCTTTCCGGTCTCCAACCAGCCCTCGGCCTTCTTGGCCGCCGCTCCGGTCTCCTGGGCGGGCTGCCGGGCCTGTGCCCGCGCCTCGCCGAGGGCGCGCGCGTAGGCGTCCGCCTCGAGTTGGACCAGTTCCTGGACCTTCTCCACCACCGCCTCGGCCTCGTCTGCCGCCCCAACCGCCCGTTCGAGGGCCTTGCGGGTAGCCATCAGCATCGGCTGCGCCACTGCCAGGCTTTCGGCGCTGGTGGCCATGGGGGCGGCAGCCTTCACCTTGGTCGTCGCCCTCTCCGCCGCTTCCACATGCCCCTGCGCTTCTGCGATGGTCGCGAGCGTCTCCGGCTCCTTGCCCTTGGCCGCAATTTCCGCGACCCGCTGTGCGCGTGCCTTCGCACGTGCCACCGCCTCGTCCGCCTGGCGGACGATGGACCCGATCTCCGCGCGGATCTTCTCCAGCGCCTCAGCCTCGGCCTCCGCGGCCCGGGCGATGTCCATCGCCTCCCGGATCCGGGAGATGACCTTCTGCCCCTCGGTGGCGGCCCGTTGACTGATCTCGCGCGCTTGGGCCTCGTAGGCGAAGATGTCGTCGGCACCTACGGACCGCTGGGAGCGTCCGCCCGCTGACTCCGCCTTCTCGGCCAGCTCTCGCACCGTCTCGTTGAGTTCCTCCGCCTCATCGAGCAGGTGTCGTGCCTCGTCGGCTTCCGTGGCCGTCAACTCCTTGCGGGCCTCCGTAAGCGCGGCCTGCGCCTTGTCGGATGCCGCACGCGCCTTGCGTGCATGCTCTCCCGCGGCCTCCTTCGCCGTGGTGATCCTCCTGGCATCCGCCTCGGCCCGGTCGTCGGACTCCTGCTCCGCATCAGCCGCACCATTGGTCTCCGCTTCCGCGGACTGCTCCCGCCGCTGTTCGGCTTCCTCCAGCGCCTTCCTGGCGATGTCCGCCAGCTTGATCGCATCTCCCGAGCCCCACACGGTCTCGGCGTTGCTGGCCGCGATCTTCGCCCGCTCCTGGGCTGCGGCGGTCTTCTCCACCGCCTGCCTCATCTGGTCGAGCGCGGACTGCACCGCCTCGCCGGAGGCCTCGTACCGCTCCACCTCCTGGTCCAAGCGTTTCGCGGCCTCCCGAATCGTCTGCAGGATCTGGCCGATGGCCGCCGCTGCGTCGGCCGCGTCCTTTCGCGCCTCCTCGAGCGCTTCCAGCTCATCCTCAGCGGCATCGACCGCCTTCTTCAGCGCTTCCAGGGCCGACTCGGCGTTGGTCCGCTTCTGGGTGGCGCGCTCTGCCGCCTTGTCGCCCTGCGGCACCACCGACTGGGCCTCCTCGCCGTCGTCCACCTGCGCCGACCTGTCGCGCGCATAGGTAGCCTCGGTGATGTCCCCTTCGATGTCCGCCCCGGCCCGCTTCAGCCGATCGAGAAAGGCCTTCACCTGCGGGTCGTCCGGCCACTCCGCCGCGATCTCCTCGCCTTCGTCCACCAGGTCCGCGATGTCCTCGCGCGCCTCTTCGGCAGTCCTGGCCGCCTTGGCAGTCCGCTCCCGCGCATCCTGGATCAGCTTCAACTCAGCGTTGGCGAGCTCCTCGGCCTGCTCGATGCTTTCGTAGGCCTCGGGCAGGTCCTCCGCGATGCGCTCGGCGAAGGAGCGGGTCGTGTCGGCCAGGGAGCGGGCTTCGGCAGGATCGGTCTCCTCCACAGCAACGTTGGCTGCGGAGTCCGCCTCGCTCGCCTGGAACTCCGCGATGTCGATGATATCGAACGCCTTGTTGCGCAGCTCCTGAGCTTCCTTCACGTCCGTTCCGCGCAGGACGTCGCTGATGTTCTTCAACATCGTGTGCGCTTCACCAGCGGCCTCTTTGCACCGGTCGGCGAACTTCCGGGCCTCCTGGATCGCCTCCTCGAGCGCCTGCATCCGGGCGCGCTCCGCCTGGTAGGCGGCGATCTCCTCCTCCGCGAGGCCCCGGGTGATCTTGATCTGGGTAAGGGCCTGCTCGGCGCGTTGCTCGGCCTCGGCGGCCTTGGGGCGAATCGCCTCCAGGATGGGCTCGACGTCCTCGAGCTCCTTCTGCAGCTCTGCCTCCTCCGCGTCGACACCGAGGTCCTTCACCAGCCGCTCGGCCCCCTCCACGAGCTGAAGGGCCTCATCACGAGCGGACACCACGTGCATCGCATCGATGTTGATGGTGTCTTCGAACAGCCGGTCCGCAGCCTCCCTCGCCCGCGTCGTCGCCTGCGCCGCCTTTTCGTGGAGGAGCCGCGCTTCGGAGATGGCCTTGGACAGCGCCGCCGCGGCCTCTGCCGCCTCTCCCGCCAACGCCACCACCCGGTCGGACAGGCTGCGCACCTCCGCACACGCAGAGGCAGCACGGGACGCAGCCTCGGCAGCCTTCCCGGCCTCGCCGCGCGCTTCACTGGAGCGTTCCGAATCGGCGGCCCGTTCCGCGGCCTCCTCCGCCTCCTTGGCGGCTTGGTCCGCATCGTCGACGCAGGGCTCGGCCTTGTCGGCCAGCTTCTCACCCTCGTCGGAAGGCCCCACTTCCAGGGCCTCCTCCGCCCTTCGGAAGGCATCGGAGGCCTGCTGGGCTGACGAGCGTGCGGCCTGCGCATGCTTGGCCGTCTCGGCGATGGCCCCCTCGAGACCTGCCGCCTCCTCCTTCCGCGCGGCCTCCTCGGCGGACTGGGCGGCCTCGAAGCCCGCTTCCGCGTTCTCCAGCGCGGTCCGGGCGAGGGACGAGGCCGTCTTTCCCTCAGCCGCCGCGTCTGCCTGGCGGGCGTCACGTGCGGCCTCCTCGGCCCGGCCCACCGCTCCCTCGGCCTTGGCAGCGCCAGCCTTGGCATCCCGGAGCGCGTCCTCGACCCCGTCGGCGGAAAGCTCGCCCGAGGCGACGGCCATCTCGAGCTGATCGGCAATGGCCCGTGCCGCTTCGGCGGCATCGGCCGCATCCCGGGCCGCAGCCGCGGCGTTGCGACGCGCGGTCTCGATGGCCTGCTTCTCCGCTCGCTCCTCGAGAACGGTGTCGCGGATCTCCTTGAGGAGACCGAGCGCATCGTTGGCGGCGGTGCTCGCCTGGTTGGCCGCCCCTCGCACCAATCCGAGGGTGACCTGCGCGTCCGCGGCATCCTCGTCCAACGCCACCAGATTCGCGGCACCCTTGGAGGAGGCGGCGCCCTTCTTGGCGCGTGATGCGGCGTCCCGGGCCTTGCGCACAAAGCCGGAGACGTCTGCGGCGCACCGGGTGGCCTGGGCGTTGGCCATGTCGGCGATCTCTTCCGCCTGCCCAGCCAGCCTGTCGGCCCACATCACCACGGCCTGGGCGTGGGCACGGATCTGCTCCAGGGTGGCGTCGTCGCCCGCGTCGGCGGGGGCGATTGCCAGCTCGATGTCCAGATCGGGGAGCGGCTCCGGCTCGCCCTCGGGCTCCGGCTCGGGTTCCGGCTCTGGCTCGGGCTCCGGCTCCGGCTCCGGCTCGGGCTCCGGCTCGGGCTCCGGCTCCGGCTCGGGCTCCGGCTCGAGGGCTGCCGCCAATGCAGCAGCGAAAGGACTCATCTCCTCCGACTCCCCGGCAGTCTTCTCAGCCCCGGGCGTGAGTGCCTCGGAGGCGACCGCTTCGGCAGCAGCCGTCTCTTCGACCACGGTCTTCTCGGGTACGTCGGCAGCGCCCTCGACGGGCGCGTCCGCGTTCACCTCGAGATCGGGTGCATTCATATAGGCAACTCCGAGGCGGCCGGGACGATCATTTCAATGACGAACAGGACGGTCTTCTTGAAGACGATGTCCATCCCAAACGCCATCAGGGTTACGAACACGCTGGTTATCAGAGTGACGACGGTGAAAGTCACCGTCTCCCGGCGGCTCGGCCACGCGACCCTCTTGAGCTCGATGCGGACCTCGGAGAGGAATTGGCGGATACCGATGCGCTCACGCTTCGGCCGGGCTGCCTGGCCTTTCGACCGACGATCCCGCGCGCGTTTCTCTTCCTTCTCCTGCAGCTTTCGCAGCTCTCGATTCATTCCGTGTGCCGTCCTTCCGGTGTCGGCAGGGGCGGAGGGACTCGAACCCCCAACCGCTGGTTTTGGAGACCAGTGCTCTGCCAAATTGAGCTACGCCCCTAGGGCGTCCGAACCCGCGACGATATTAGGGGGCGAACGGCGGGCATTGTAACC
>JAFDJI010000663.1 GCA_019307545.1 Deltaproteobacteria bacterium
CCCCACTGCCGGCGGTGGTTCGGACTGACAGGCGATTGATACAACCGCGACGGCAGAGCCGTACGCCAACACTCGAAAAAGGCCCATCTCTTCCTCCCTTCCTGTTCCTGGTGTCTGTGCACTCCGTCGCGGAGCCCACACCTTGGGCTCCGTCACAGGCATCTTCTTCCGTGTCTGCCAGGAGCCCCCTTGGCTCCCCCGATGAGAATCCTACCAGGAGCTAGCACTTCGTCTGCCCACGAAACGTCAGAGGCTTCCAAACCCGCCACCAGGGTGGCCTTGGCAACCAGAGCATGCGAAGCATGAACCAGATGTACCCCGACTGTCCGCGGCGCAAATGTTCGTCAGCCTCGAACCCCGCCTACAGTAGGGACGCTCGACCTGGATGCCTCTGCTCTGCGACTGTGCCCTGGCTCCAGATTCACCCATCCCGTGGCCCTGACGGCCCCCTGAGCGCCGTTCCCGGTCTTGGGCTCCCTCTACCCCCGCGCCGCCCGAGCGGTCCTTGTAGGGCTCAGAAGAGCCCACCTCCCACCTCCACCTCTCGACCCGTAGGGCCAGCCAGCCCACCATGATCGGGTTCGCGAGGTCGGGGAAGTACCGGAGGAGGCGGTCCAACTCCGCCTCTGCGCGTTCGATCTTCCTGCGGGTGGTATCGTCCATGCCGGCTCCAGCGGAAGCTGGTGGTGTCCTGTAGGGCCGCCGGGGTCGAGGAAGCCTGGGGTGGGTAGTAGGGGTGTTGTCGGTGATGGCCCAGTGCGCCGGGATCCCGCAGGCCAGATACGAGAGCAACTCGCGCTCCACGTGGCGAGGCACGGGGCGGTCGCGCTCTCGCGCCCACTCGAGGAAGGTCGCGACGTGCCGCTGCAGGGGTCTGCGCGGGCGGGCACTACCGGCGACGCCGCCGCACCAGGCCCAGGCCCAACAGGAGCATTGCGGCGAGGGACGGCACACCCGGGGCGGAGGTGCAGCCGCACCCGTCGTCCTCGGGCACGTCGGTGTCGTCGCCCGTATCGCCGGTGTCGAGCAGTGTGCACACGCTCGGCTCGGAGTCGTCGCACTCGTACCCGTCCTCCACCGTGCAGGTGCCGTCACATCCGTCGCCGGCGTCGGTGTCCTGGTCGTCGCACTCCTCTTCGCCGACAACTAGGCCGTCGCCGCAGATCTCATCGCACACGTCGGGGCCGCCGTTGGGGGGCCCACAGGACCAACCCTGCTCGACGACACACGATGCCGAGCAGCCATCATCAGGGGCCGTGCCCCCGTCGTCGCAACCCTCGCCAGGCTCGCGGATGCCGTCACCACAGGTGGCGGAGCAGCCGGTGAGATCGAAGGCGTCGCATCCCACGTCGCACGCGAGCGTACTCGCGGTGCTGTAGCCGTGGTCGGTGCAATCCTGGCCGTCTAGGTCGGTACCGTCGCACACCTCGGCGCCGTCGGCGGAGTTGTTGCCGCAGGTGTAGGTGCAGGCCGTGGTGACGAGGGCGTCGCAACCGACGGCGCAACTCAGGGTTCCGTCGTCGAACCCCTGGGTGATGCAGGTTTCGGAGCCCACGTCGGTGCCGTCGCACACCTCGGCGCCGTAGGCGGAGTTGTTGCCGCAGGTGTCGCACGTGAAGGCGAAGCTGCCGCCGGGCAGGCCAGCCGCCGCAGCGGCAGCATCGGAATCGGTCTCGAAATAGAGCTCCGAGAGGTCGCCGGTATTGAGCACCTGCCACCCGGCCCCAATGCTGCAAACGAAGTCGATGATGTTCGATGCGTTGCCCTCTCCGCGTCTCTTGACCGGTACGTTCGCTCCCGTGAAGTCAATATCCTCCCCGGGCGCCGCGGAGAGGGTGATGTCTGCCAGAAGCGTTCCGTCGCTGACCAGAATCGCCTTGTCGACCGGGCCGCTGAACGAAATGGGGCCACTGAAGGAGTATGCAATATCTCCCTCGTACACGCCCCAGGCCGGATTCCACCAACCAGGCGCATCATCTGTCTCGAACAAGATGGCGTGGGTATTACTGACGATGTCGATGCTGACAGTGCCTATGTCGCCACTATTGATACCCTGGAATACGACAATACCTCTCTGCACATTTTCCAACACGACATCGTCTACGCTCATGGACTCGGAATCGACGAGCCGCAGTCCCGAGTTGATGCTAGGGGGGTTGTTGTTGTTCAGCGGGAATCCGCTTCTCTTGATCACGACATCTGAGACAATCCCGATATCCGCGTTATTGAACTCAATACCACCTCCACCGAATGCCGTGGTCGAAATATCCAAGATATCCACGCCGATGATGGACGCCGATGCTCCCGAACTCCCCACGAAGATTCCGTAATTTGCGGCGTTGCCCTCGCAATCAATGGAAGGACCGATCGCGTCACCGATTCTGCCGTCGATCGTCAGGTCCAGAAGGACGACATTGGGCGCTTCGATCTTGACGATGTCATTCCAGCCGGTGCCGCCTTGCTCACAGTCGTAGGTGATCGCACTTCCGCCGACCAAAGTGCCGTCGTCGTCATAGACGGCCTTCCCTGCACCCTGGATTATCACGCTCTGGTGCACATGGACGGCCGTTAGTCCCGCTGTCGTTCCCTGCTGGTACTCACGGTACATCCCCTCCTCGAGACAGATCACGTCGTTGGCGGATGCCGTGTCAATCGCGTCCTGCAGCAGATTGTTGCCACCCGATGGCACAGTCACGGTGCACACAGCTGCTACTGCTGTGGCGGGAGCACAAAGGACAGCAATGGGTGTCATCAACACTACTGTCAAGCCGAAACCGAGCCGTCTCGTTTTCATGGCATACCTCCCCTCTCATCAGCCTTTTGGATAGTTAGCTCTAGTGTACTCCTTAGAATGTCAAGAGGAAAGGGTGTGGGACGATGAGCTGGGAGCATAGGCAAAAGAAGCGGCCACCTTCATGTGCCGGAGCATCAGGCCCTGGGTCTGGCTGGGCAACGGGTGTCGGGCGGAGCGAGGATCGTTGTTGGCGTGGTTCGGAGGACAGGACAGGCAAAATAAGAGGGCCCCTTCGAGCTGCGGAGAACGAGGTGCGGTCCGCGACGGGGCATCCGAAGTGCAAGAGGCGCGTCCGCCACGTCGGGGTGGCGTCCACCTACTTCCTCTCCATCCCCAACCCCACCTCCCCGATCCCCCTCGCCGCCCGCTCTCCCGCGGGGGTCCCTCCTGGGGTTCGCCGTGGTGGAGCATGGGGTAGAGCAGGTCGAGCACGAGGCCCACCGGC
>JAFDJI010000125.1 GCA_019307545.1 Deltaproteobacteria bacterium
CGGCACCCTGCTAGACTCCCCGTGATTCAAGGGGAAGACCATCCTCACGGGCGATCGTGAAGCACTGCCCGCTCCATCGAAGCTCGAATCCGCCATCCTGGCGCTCGAAGCTCGCGGAGAAGTGCGAAGTCTGATCGGCTTCATGGAGGCCTGGACCGCGGTCGGCGAGCCCACCCCCCGGGCGAGGATCTCCCAGGCCCGGGTTTTCGTGGACCTGTGCATGCTGGACCGGGCGTGGATCCGCCTCAAGGAGATCACCGAGTCGGACCCCTACAACCTGGACGCACTCAAGCTCACCGCGAAGATGTTCATCCGCCGAGGGTGGCCCAACCGTGCCCGCAAGGTGTTGGAGCAGACCCTCGCGATCGCCCCCGACGATCCGGCGCTGCAGCAACTGTGGGACGACGCTGCGGAGGCGCCCCGCGAGCCCGACCCGAGCCTGGAAGAGGCGGAGTCGATCGAGATCCTGCTCCCCCTTGCGGAGAGCTACCTGGCGACTGGGGCGATGCTCAAGGGGCGAGCGCTGTTGGAGCGCCTGAAGCGCGATTTCCCCAGCAAACAGCGCGTCGACGACCTGCTGTGGGTCCTCGCGGGAGACTTCTCCCTCGGAGACCGATCTCTTGCCGATCTGGCCGATACCTTCGGTCCCGACCTGTCGCTGCTCGCGGACCTCGCCGAGGACGCGGAGCACACGGAGTCGGTGACCAAGGAAGAGATCCTGGGTGCCCTGGGCGAGCCACGGGACGCGGCTTCGTTTCCGTCGCTGTTCCGCAAATCGGAGAGGACCCAGGACACCGTCACCACCACCGCGGACGAGGTGACTCGAACCACGTCCCTGGCCGATCTGGAGGAGCTTCGCCAATCGGTCGCGGCGGCGCGCAAGGCCGCCGGCATCGTCTCTGGCGAGGAGGACACCCAGATCCGCCGGATCATCCGCCGGGACAACGCGATCGACGTCACCGACGCCGGTGAGGAGGTCCACCTCGCGCAGACCGTCCCCGATGATGTGGACTTCGACCTGTCGCGCTACCGCCGCGACATGGGCATGCGAGAGGAGCACCCCGCCCCCGCCCTGCCCGCGAGCGACCTCGACGACGCGCCCGAGGAGGAGGACGACGACCTGATCATCCTCACCAAGCGAGAGCGCGAGGAGGAGTCGGTTCAGACCCTGGAGCCGGATCCCACCAGCGAGGAGCACCCGGACGCGGCGCGGTTCCTGGCCGAGGCCGAGCGCTACAAGCAAATGGAGGAGGAGCGCCGGCGGCCGTCCACTCCGGCGGATGACGTGCCCACCCAACCCCTGCGGGGTCGTCGGCGTCGCCGCATCCAGGTGTCCTCCACCCCGGTGTGGCTCCTGATCCTGGCCGTCCTCCTCGGCATCGCCGCCTTCTTCCTCTCCGTCCTGGTCGTCATCCAGTTCCTCACGTGACGCCGACAGCATCCTGACGTTTGGGGACGGCTTTTGGTTTGCCAGGAGCCCAAAGCGCGGGTAAGGTGCCGGGCTCCGCGGTAGAGGCGGGTATGAACCCGATCCGCGGCCCATGCAAGGAGGAGACATGGCATTCCAGAAGCTCACCGCAGGCCTGCTGTTGAGCGGCCTCGTTGTGGCCGCGGCAGGTTGCAAGAACGACGACACCGACGACACCGACGAGGATCTCACCTGCACCGACGAGGGCACCACCTACGACGACGGCGACACCTGGGTCGCGAGCAACGGCGACAACTGCGAGTGTGACGCTGGCACCGTGGACTGCACCCCGGTCACGCCCACCTACATGGAGCCATGGTGGTTCCAGATGGCGTTCTGGATTGGCGTCGACGACGAGGGCGCCAACGCGGTGTTCGACTCCTACGCGATCGACGAGGACTTGACCGACGCCACCGCGGGCACAATCCAGGACCTCGCGGCGATCGTCTTCATGCTCGAGGACGACGGCGGCGGCCTCGGCGACGAGGTGTGCGACATCTTCATCTACCAGCCCGGTCCGATCACCCCCTCCGACCTGGGCGACGCCAACGTCTCCATCGGATTCACCTTCGACTGGGGCTCCACCACCATCGAGCACACCTGTGACGGGCTCCTCGACCCGGCGGAATGGGGCGCCGACCTCGATGCGAGCCTCGCCACCGTGGATTGGGGCATCGGCCTCAGCGGCGCCGTGAACGCCGACGTCGCGACGTCCTGGGCGGGCCTGGTCGACGACTACGACGACAACTGGGACGGCAAGATGGTGGGCGCGCTCCCGATGCTATCCACCACCGGCACCTTCGTGAGCAGCGGCGACGAGTTCTACTTCGCCCGCGCCACCGCCTTGGACACCACCACCAATCCCTACTCGGTGCTGTGGGTCGACGACGACAGCGACGACATCTGGGACGAAACCGAGGTGGGCCAGTACCTCTCCTCCGCCGACGCCCTCAACGGTCCCCCCACCGCTGCCTACTTCATCACCAGCCCCTACGTGCTCAACTTCGGGGTTGGGTTGCACGAAATCCTCACGGTGCCGGCCCGTTAGGCCGAAGCACCTGCGAAACCAAGGGCACCCTGCAGAGGGTGCCCTTCGTGTTTCTGAAGGGCGTGACGCGCTCACCACCTCACCGCCCACGCCACCGCGGTGAGCCCGACCGCACCCGCGCCCAGGGCCACGGCCGAGACGCCGGAGACGTTGGCGCGAGTGACGGTGCCGTCCACCTTGTCGTAGGGGACCTCGAGCACGGCGGAGCGCGCGTGCAGGTGCACCCCCAGGCCGGCCAGGGCGCCAGCCGCCATTCCGCCGGCGACCAGGGTGCCTGTCTTCCGGATCTTCTTCGCGCGCGGGCTGACGCGGGAGATGGGTTCCGCGAAGTCGAGCACCGGGATCTCGGCGACCGAGTGGTGGTAACCGGTGTACCCGACGGCACCCTCGTCGATGCCTTGGAGCACGAAGGCGCGCTGGGCGGGCACCCCGGTGGCTTCACGGCCGTCCACCAGCCACCCCCCGGGCGGCGCCATGTCCAGCGCGACCACCTCGGGATCGGTGGGGGCTTCGTCGAACAAACCCCGGAGCAGGTGGCCCTCGGGGATCATCGAGCTTGGGGGGACCCAGTCGGGGTGCAGGGTGCGCACCGCCCCCCAACTCTTGCGGCTGGCGACCATGTCCCCGTCCATGAACGCCGCCAGCGCACTCGCCCGGTGCAAGGCGAGGATGTCGCGCAGCGCCAGGGGCTCGACGATGCAGGGGATCGCCGCGGCGAGGCGAGCGTGGGTGCTGTCGAACCCCTCCTCGTCGAGACCGACGAAGGCCACCTCCATCGCAGCCGCGCTGCCCCGAACCTGCCCGACCGGATCCTCGGGACAGTCCGCCAGGGCCCACGCGACGACCAACCAGATCCACATCGGAGATCCCTCCCGAAACGCTCTTCTATTTGTACGATCGCCTCGTGGGATATCACCACACCATCCGCCTCCAGCAGCCCTGAATTTCCGGTCTCGGGACCGCCCCGGACCCGATTGGGAGCCACCGGGTGACATCGCGGTTTCAGGTCATCGGAGCCAGCGCAACGAGGCGATCGGGCGGGGCCGCACTGGTCGCACTACAATCCCCACCATGCGCCCGCCCGTTACCCTTCCCTGCCTGGTCGCCGCCTTCGCGGGCTGCGTGGATCCACTCCCGGAAGGCGATCCGTTCTTCGAACCCGCCGCGATCTACGTGGAGGGCGCCTTCGGATTCGACGCAGCGGCTGGACGAGCGGTGGCCTACACCGTGGCGGGGGAGGTGGTGAACCCGTCGATCACGGTGGTCGCGGTGCGCACCGCCTACTTCGACACCCTCGACGATGCCGACCGATGTGAGGTGGTACTCGAGCACGACCCGACCACCGGTGGCCTGCGGGCGGCTCCCTGGGTGGACGAGGCCTCGGAGGAAGGGGAGACGACGGTGTGGTTCGGGTTCACCATGCCGCAGACCGCCTCGGTGACCAGCGACTGCGAGGAATGGGATCCGGAGGTGTGGGGCGAGGACCCGGGCGCTGCGATCGCAGCATGGTCCTGGGGCCTCGGGATCGCGACCTTCGACGAGGAAGTACAGGCCGAGTTGGAGGACGCCGTCACCAGCCAGTACGGCGACCCGGCCTGGGAGGACGCCTGGGATCCGGTGGTGTTCGGAGGGGGGTTCTACTGGAGCGGCGCCGAGGACGACCTCCCCGGTGGGTACCTCAACAACGACTACGCGTTCGGCGCCCTGGTGGACGCCACCTTCGCCCTGGTGCTGGACACGGACGGCTACAGCATCAACGTTCCCGCCACCGAGGTGGTCGATGGAACACCCCCCAGTGGCGCCTACGCGGTGCGGTACTGGTATGGCCTCGACGCGGACTTGCTGCATCCGACCAACCTTTGACGCGACCCCGACGGGCGATCCGGTATGAGTGGGCCGATGGAGGACCCATGGGTCGCTGGAATTGGATGGCTCTGCTCGCGCTCGTCGCCGGGTGCGCACCGCTCTCCGACGAGCCGTTCTGGGCGCTCGATCCCATCTACCTCGAGCCGACCTCCGACGGGGTGTACGGGGTCCAGAGTTGGGAGTTGTTCTCGGAGGGATGGGGACGCGCCTTCCATCGGCGCCACTACCTCTGCGGCTTCCTGGTGGAGTTGGAGGGGACGCCGCTGGCGACCCCCTGCGAGGGCTGCACGCACGCCTGGTCGGTCGTGACGACGCTCGGCGACACCGACTGCGACCCGAGCATCACCGAGGACGACCGGTACCTGTCGTTGTCCGCGATCGGCATCGGCGCGGAGATGCCCGACGTCGAGGGAAAGGTCCCCCACGCCGAGTCGTCGGGAGCCTGGGTCGACTACGGGGACGGGTGGATCACCTACGGCTGGGCCTACCCCGAAGCGCTCGACCAGGGCGAGGAGATCGCGGGGCCGGATTGGGACGGGAGCGAGCCCTTCGTGCTCTGGCCCGCCTACGCCTGGGAGATCCTCCCCTGACATCGATGTCGTGACCCCGCCGTGCGGCGCCCGCATGTGCACCCGAGGAGCAGGACTGGATCGGCGTTCGAAGGCCCGTTCCGACCACTGGCACGAGAGTTGCTCATAGGGGTTTGGGACGCCAGCGCAAGCCTATCGCGCTAGATTCCGAGAGAGGTTCCGATGTCCCCCATGTTCCGCCCCCTCCTCCTCCTCGCACCCGCGGCCCTCGCGCTGGTCGTCGGGTGTGCCGGGACCACGGCCGATCGCGAGCAGGACGACACCGGAAACGGCGATGACACCGGAATCGTGGACCTCGACGACAGCGGCTGGGACACCGACGCGCCGGGCATGGATTCCCCCCTCTGGTTCAAACTGGACGGCACCCTGGTGATCTCCGAAGGGGAGGCGACGGCGGCGGAGTCCACGTTGCTGGTCCAGTTCCTGGCCGATCCCGACGTCACCGACACCGGCTCCACCAGCGCACTCCTGTCCTGCACCAACACCCCGGCCATCCAGTCCCTCACCGCCGCCATCCCTTCCGACGCCACACTCCCCATCCTGGGGTGGTGGATCGTGGTCCTCGACCAGGCCGAAGTCGCGGCCTGTCCATGGGACCTCCCGCAGAACCTGCACATCGGCATCGGCGGCCTGGACGCGCAACTCTACCCGGCCATGGACGTCAACGGGTTCAACACCGACGCGAGCACCCTGTACGGCCTGTACATCCAGTACGGCGCTGTCGACGCCCCCATCTGGGTGTTCGGAGTGGCCGGTACCCTCGAAAACTACCAGGGAACGGACGACCCGGCTGCCGCAGCGCCGCTACCAGATGGCAGCTACGACATCGAAACCCTGCACCTGCTCCCCTGGAACCCCGCCAGCCGCTGACGCCTCGTCCGGTCGTCACATGAGCCCAGCGCCGGTTCTGGCGTGACGATTCGGAGGTGTTAGCTTCCCGCCCCATCCAACGAGGGCGGCCATGCTGTCCAAGCTACTGGCTATCGCTACGTGTTTGTTGGTACCTGCGGTATCGCTCGCATCCGAAGGAGCGGCGGTCGGACATGAGGGAGGTGTGCACCAATTAGGGGAGATCCTTCCCCTGTGGTCGGTGGCTCCCTTCGCGGGTCTGTTGCTCTCCATCGCCATCATGCCGATGGTGATCCCGCACTGGTGGCACAGCAACCGAAACCAGCTGATCACCGCGCTCGGCTGGGCGTCCCCGGTCCTCATCTACCTGATCTACAAGATGGTCACCGACCACGGGCCCCTGGGCCACGACGCGGAGCACCAACTCAAGCACGCGCTCCTCGAGTACATGTCCTTCATCGCGCTCCTCGGATCCCTGTACGTGATCTCCGGCGGCATCGTGATGCGGGGCGACCTCGAGGCGAAGCCGATCGTGAACGTCACCTTCCTCGCGGTGGGGGCGGTGCTCGCGAACATCATCGGGACCACCGGCGCCTCCATGCTGCTGATCCGTCCCATGCTCCGGACGAACTCCCAGCGTGAGCACATCTGGCACATCCCCCTCTTCTTCATCTTCATCGTGTCCAACGTCGGCGGGGCGCTGACGCCGATCGGGGACCCCCCGCTGTTCCTCGGCTACCTCCGTGGCATCGACTTCTGGTGGACCCTGATCAACCTCTGGTACATCTGGATACCGACCGTCCTGATGCTGCTGGTGATGTTCTTCCTGCTCGACACCTACCAGTACGCAAAGGAATCCGAGCAGGCGAAGTTGACCGACCGCGGTGAGATCGAGCCCCTGGGCATCGACGGCAAGCGGAACTTCTGGCTCCTCGGCGGCGTGATCCTGTGCGTGCTCTTGCTGTCGCCCGACCACGAGGTCCACGACTTCCGCCAGTACTACGCGCGGGAGATCGGCATGCTGCTGCTCACCGTGGGCTCGGTCCTGCTCACCCCGCGCGACTACCGCGTCCGAAACGACTTCAACTACGCCCCCATCCTCGAGGTGGCGGCGCTGTTCATCGGGATCTTCATCGCGATGATCCCAGCGACCAGCATGCTCCAGGTCCACGGGGCGGCGTTGGGCGTCACCGAGCCGTGGCAGTACTTCTGGGCCACGGGGGCGCTCTCCGCCTTCCTCGACAACGCGCCGACCTACGTCACGTTCGCCGCCATGGCCTGCGGAACCGACCCCACCTGCATCACCGCCAACAACCTCGCCCCGCTCTCGGTGGGCGAGTTCATGCCAGTGTTGGCAGCCATCTCCCTAGGGGCGGTGTTCCTGGGTGCAGGGAGCTATATCGGCAACGGCCCCAACTTCATGGTGCGCGCCATCGCCGAGCACTCCGGGGTGCCGATGCCAAGCTTCTTCGCCTACTGCGGGTACGCAGCCCTGTTCCTGGGCCCGGTGTTCGTCGTCGTCACCCTGGTCTTCCTGGTCTGAGATGCGCGTTCTCCGCCAGCACCCGGAGCGGCCGCTGCTCATCGGGATGGTCCACCTGCTGCCGCTTCCGGGGGCGCCAACACCCTCCCCCGGACTCGCAGCCGTGCAGGAGCGGGCATTGGCCGACGCGGTGACCCTGCAGAAGGGGGGTGCAGACGGGATGATCGTGGAGAACTACGGGGACGCGCCGTTCACCGCCGGCCAGGTGGATGCGTGGACCGTGGCGGCCATGACTCGGATCGCCATCGCGGTGCGCCAGGCCTGCCCGGAGGCCCTGCTCGGGGTCAACGTCCTCCGGAACGACGCCCAAGCAGCCCTCGCGGTGGCCGCAGCGTCCGGAGCAGACTTCATCCGGGTGAACATCCACACCGGGACCATGGCGACCGACCAGGGCCTGATCACCGGAGAGGCCCGCCAGACCCTCCTGGAGCGCAACCGTTTGGGCGCGTCGGTCGCCGTCGCCGCTGACGTCCTGGTGAAGCACGCCGCCCCCTTGAGCGCCATCTCCGTCGAGGAGGCCGCCCGGGACACCTGGTTTCGGGGCCGCGCCGACGCCCTCATCATCACCGGCTCCGCGACAGGGCAGCCCTTGGACCCCACGCACCTCCAGAAGATCCGCAACGCCATCCCCGAAGCCACGCTGTGGGCGGGCAGCGGCCTGAACCCCAGCACCGGCCGGGCCTGTCGGGACCTGATCGACGGAGCCATCGTGGGTACCTGGCTCCGCGGCGGCGACCTCACCGCCCCGGTGGACGCCGAACGTGTGCGACAGATGCGCGAGGCGCTGGGCGGCGAGCTTTCAGCCGTCAGCCATCAGCCATCAGCCAGGTAGGAGGGGGGGGGGATGGCTGAACGCTGACGGCTGATAGCTGACTGCTTAACTATCGAATCGCCTAAACCGAACGGCATTGAGGCTAAGCGGCGCGCGCTCGCGGCACCTCGAACAGGGGAAGCTGGGCGCGCACCGTTCTCGATCGCCCCTCGGACCCGGGGCACTGCACGACGCGCAGCGGTGCCACTTCGCCCGCACCCCCCGGCACGGGCGAAGTGGCGAAGGGCGCTGCGTCACCGAAGACAGTCTCGAGCACCCCTTCGGTCAACCCGATCAGGCGCCAGCCCGGAGACCCGCCGTGGCGAACACCTTCCCCTGGCTCCCCGAGTTGCCCCCGGTCATCGGGACGCAGCACCGCAACCA
>JAFDJI010000664.1 GCA_019307545.1 Deltaproteobacteria bacterium
GTCAACTCCAACGTCAAGGTAGAGCGCTCCGGGCAACAGACCGCCGCGGACAAGGAGTTCGCGCTCTTTTCCGCCTTCCCGCGGCCATTGCTCCGCCTCTCGGTGCTCGCGGCGAACACCCTGGACTACTTCAACCTGCTCCCAGCCTTCTTCATCGAAGGCGACGCCATGTACACCAGTCTGTTCGTCGCCAACCTGGGCAGCCTGCACATGGGGGCTGGCTACCACCACCTCTACGAGTGGGGCACCTGCCCACTGTTCCTGATGGTGGGCCAGGTCGAGGAGCGTCCGGTGGTGCGGGACGGCAAGGTGGTGGTCGGCAAGGTCCTCCCCCTCCGCTACTCCTATGACGAGCGCATCGACGACGGGCTCAACGCCCGCTTCGGGATCGAGGCAGCAAAGCGGGTGCTGGAGAACCCGGAGATGGAGTTGGGCTGCATCGCCGAGGACGGCAGCGACGTCCATCCCCTGGGGGCCGCGCCCGAACCCGAGGCGGCGGAGTAGGCACAATCCCACTCTTGGGCCCATTTCGAAAATAGAAGGGAACGGGAGCGGGTGCGGGAAGGGGAGCGGGTGCATCTGGGACCGGGGTATGACATGAAAGTCGTGCACCGGGCACGCTAGCCCCACCACAGAGCCCGGCAACCGCGTTAGAAAGGGCATCGTTGAGCTGGCACGCACTTTGCTCTTGTCCGGGTCGACTGATCTCGGACCCAACGGAGGCAAGCTATGCACACCCGATCTCTCTTCCATGGCGCGCTCCTCGCCGCCCCCCTGTTGGCGATGGCGCTCACCGGCTGCGAGGGCAACAACGCCAACGACATGCCGGAGGGCATCGCGCTCCGCTCCTTCAACAACTGCAGCCAACTCCGCGACTACGCGGAGGAGGTTGTCCTCGAGCAGCTGATCATGTCCCGCTACGGCTGGGGCTGGTACGGGATGCTCGAAGACGACATGGGTGGCGACACCAACGCGCCGACGTCCGAGAGTGCCGGTCCAGACGACTACACGACCACCAACAACCAGGAGGCCGGGGTCGACGAGATCGACATCGTCAAGACCAACGGCACCCACATCTTCCACGCCGAGGGCCAGGAGCTACAGATCGTCAAGTCCTGGCCGGTGGAGGACGCCATGTTGTTGGCGACCCTCGACATGGGCGAGTACATCCGCGGGCTGTTCCTGCGCGACGACACGCTCCTGGTGCTCTCCTGGTTCTACGACGAGCAGGAGGCCTTCTCCGACCGCTACTGGGGCGGCACCCGGATCAACTTCGTGGACGTGTCCGACCCGTCCGACCCCGTGGTCACCCGTCAGGTCGACATCGAGGGTTGGCTCGCCGACGGGCGCCTCATCGACGAGGACGCCTACCTGGTGATCAACACCTGGCTCCCCATCCCCCAGGAGGCCTGGGAGCTGCTCTGGAGCGACGACCTCGATCTGCCCGAGATGGACTGGGAGGCCGACGAGGAAGAGCAGGATCGCATCCGCGACGAAGCCCGGGCCATCCTCTCACCACTGGTCCACGACATCGTCGATGACCTCGACATCAGCGACCTCGTACCGCTGTACCGGGACCAGGAGATCGGTGCCGCCGATGCGGACGTCGAACCCCTCATCGCGTGCAATGACGTGTTCCGCCCCGCCAACACCGCCCAGTTCTCGATGATGAGCATCGTCCACATCGACCTCGATGACGGCGATCTGGACGCCACCGGGGTGATGGCCGACGGTTGGACCGTGTATGCCTCGCAGGACAACCTGTACGTGGCCCAGACCAGTTGGTGGTGGTGGTGGGGCTGGGGTGACCTCGACCTCGACACCCACATCCACAAGTTCGAGCTGGGCGACGAGCCGGTCTATGCGGCCGCTGGCAAGGTCGACGGGTGGTTGCTGAACCAGTTCTCCATGAGCGAGTACGACGGCTACCTGCGCGTCGCCTCCACCGAGACCGACTGGTGGTGGGGAACCGGCGAAGAGCAGGGCGGCAACCACGTCACCGTCCTGGAAGACCAGGACGGCACCCTGACCGAAGTGGGCTCGATCCGTGACATCGCCCCGGGCGAGCGGATCACCGGCGTCCGGATGATGGGCGACGAGGGCTACGTGGTCACCTTCGAGTGGATTGACCCGCTGTGGAAGATCGACCTCTCCGACCCGGAGAACCCCACCCTCGAGGGTGAGTTGGAGCTGCCTGGATTCTCCACCTACCTGCACCCCCTGGGCGACGACCACCTGATCGCGGTGGGCTACGCCGGCACCATGGAGGGGCAGATCACCGGGTTGGCCGTCAACCTGTTCGACGTGAGCGACGACGACCCAACCCTGGCCGACCAGTTCACCCTGGAATCCGATGACTGGTCGTACTCCGAGGCCCTGTGGGACCACCACGCCTTCACCTATCACCGCGACACGCTGTCCATCCCGGTCTACACCTACGACTACGACGAGGTCTACGGCTACTGGGAGGGCTTCAGCGGGCTGTTGGTCCTCAAGATCACCGCAGAGGACGGCATCGAGGAGATCGGTCGCGTCGACCACAAGGACCTGGTGCTCGACTCGGAGTGCTACTACGACTACGGCTGCTACGACGACTACTGGTACGCCTGGATGCGCCGCAGCGTGTACGTCGAGGACAACCTCTTCTCCATCTCGAACTACGGCATGAAGGTCAACGATCTGTTGGACCCGGACATCGAGATCGCCAAGGTGCTGTACCACCCCGCCGCCATCCAGTAGAAGAGCCATCAGCCATCAGCCATCAGCTATCAGCCTGAGGAGCCGGAGAGAGCTCGAAGGCTGACAGCTGATGGCTGAATGCTGAGAGCTCCGTTTCCCTACCGGCGTCTGATGCGTGCGAGCACGCTGTGGAGCTCCTCGATGCGGAGGAACCAGGCCAGTCCCAGGTAGACCAGCCCCGCAGCGACCAGCCCCCCGACCAACACCGCGAAGTTGGGCAGGTGAAGGGGGCCTTCCTCCCAGGACCCCAGCGGAG
>JAFDJI010000126.1 GCA_019307545.1 Deltaproteobacteria bacterium
CTCCATTTCGGCCGCCGCCTCCTGCCCATTGACCAGCACCGTCGCGGACTCCGGGGCCTGGATACGCAGCCACGCCCGCTCGGGGGCCGCGGGCGCGGGCGCGATCGCTCCGCGAACGAGTTGGGAACCCGTGATGCCCACTACCGCACCCAGGAACAGACCCAACACGAACAAGACGATGCCCAGTCCTGCGATGACCAGACCGATGCTGCCGGACCCAGACCGTGGAGCAGGGTGATCGTCCAGTAGGGGACGTCGGCGCAACAGGGTCGAGATCTCGCTCATGGACCCCGGATCGGAGTCGGTCACCACCGTCGGAGGCTCCTCGGTGGCAGGCGTCGCTGGGGTGGCGAGTTGCTCGCGGACCACGGTCTCCTGTTCGTCTGCCCACTCGGTGGAGAGGTGCATGAGGGGGTTGCGACGGATCTGGGTGGACTCCTCGCTCGGCTTGAGCCCGAAATGGCCATCTGCCGCCGCCTGGCGCGCCAGCTCTTCGTCCACCACCTTTCGGTCCATGAGGTGGGTGGGATCCTCGGCGCTGCTCTCTATCTCGACCTCGTCGGTCACTACATCAGTGGGGCGGTTGTCCTCATCGTTCGGTCCAAAGCCGTCGTCCCGCGGCTTGATGCCACTGACCAGATCCACCTCGGGGAACAGCCCCTTCACGTAGGCGGCGAGGGTGGAGTGGGTGAAGATGAACCCGGCGTCGTGGAAGAACTTGTCCAGCGCTTCCTTGAAGGACGTCGCCGTCGGATACCGCTCGTCGCGCTCTGCCCGCAGCGCCCGATCGACGATGGTCTCCAGGGTGAACGGCACATCCGGGTTGATGCTGGAGATGGGCTCGTACTTCCCTATCCGCACGTTCTCCAACGTCTGCAGCTCGGAATCGGCCCGGAACGGGTGCTGACCGGTGAGCATCTCGTAGAGCACCACACCCACCGAGAACAGGTCGGATCGCTGGTCCAGGTCCTTGGCCCCCGCCGCCTGCTCGGGGCTCATGTAGTCGAAGCGGCCCTTGATGACGCCCGCCTGTGTCTCCATCACCTTCAGGCTCGCCCGAGCGATGCCGAAGTCGGTGAGCTTCACCTCACCTTGGAAGGAGAGCAGGATGTTGGGTGGGGACACGTCTCGATGGATGATGTTCAGGGGAACGGGGCGACCACCGCGCATGACCTGGCGCTGGTGGGCATACTCCAACCCCTTCAACAACTCGATCGCGACGAACACCGTGTGGGGGACCGGGAGGCGGAGACCGCGTTGCCGACAGCGCTTCAGCACGGCTCCCAGGTCCCGCCCGTTCACGTACTCCATCGCGATGTACCAGACGTTCTCCACCTGCCCGAGGTCGAGGATCTGGACGATGTTCGCGTGGGACAGGAGCCCCGCCACCTTGGCCTCGTCGACCAGCATCGCGACATAGTCCGCGTTCTGCGACAGGTGCGGGAGAATGCGCTTGATCGCGAAGATACGCTGGAAGCCACCGATCCCTTCCAGCCGCGCCTTGTAAATCTCCGCCATGCCCCCTGTAGCGATTCGCTGCAGGATCTGGTACTTCCCGAAAGTCTGAACGGCGGGAGTCGCCACGTTCCCCACTCGTCACGATGCCCCAGAGTAACGCGCCGCGAATCGAGGACTCTACCCCCGAAGTGGCTGCACCCCAACATTTCCACAAGGCCACCCTGGTGAAGACCGCCGTCTTGCTCGCCCTGTGGGGCATTATCACCGTGTTCGCGCGGCCCCTGGCGCCGGTCCTGGCGGAGGTGGTTCTCGCCGCGGAGTTCGCGGTCGGGGCTGATGTCTCGCGCGGAGAGCAGGAATAGCCGATGGATCTGACGGTCGCGGATGCAGTGCTCTTCGCGGGGGTAGTCACCGCTGCTGCGACCGACCTCCGCGATCGCCGGATCCCCAACCTGCTCACCGGCTCCCTGATCGGACTGGGGATCGTGATCCACATCATCCTGGGTGCCTACTGGCTCCCCATCGTGGGCATCTTGGTAGCCTTCGCGCTCCACTTCGCCCTGTTCGCCCTGCAGGTGGAGCGCCCGGGTGACGGCAAGCTGATGATCGGGGTCGGTGCCCTGGCCGGGTGGTCGACGATGTTGGAGACCACCCTTTGGAGCTTCATCCTCCTCGTTCCGGTGGGCTTGTTCATTCTTGCGGTCAGAGGCAGGTTGGGGAACCTCTGGGAAACCCTGAAGTTCGCGGTCCGCAAGGCACTGCGATACCCAGTAGCTCCTCCCGAAGAGCAGACCTACATGGCCTTCGCCCCCGTGATCGCGTGTGCGACTTTCGTGGCCCGCTTCACGGACTGGCTCTACCTCTGGGGCCCCTGAACCACCCGGGGGGGTAATCGATGCAGCGTTCCAACACCCCGGCAGAGTTCATCGGAACTGGTGCGCTGTGGTCAACCGCCCGTCCCGACGCGCAGGTGCACTACCCCAGGCCATTCCCGAGCGGCATGGCCATGGGTCAGCACCTGTCGGTGGAGCGCCTCATCCGGGTCGCCGAGAACCGGCTGATCTACCTGGTCAACAACCTCAGCCGGAAGTGGAAGCGACGGAAGTGTTGGGCGTGCGGGAACAAGTACTCTCCCGACACCGCCCGCTGCTGCACCTTTTGCGGACACCAGTTGGGGGATCTGCGGTTCCTGATGACGGCACGGTGGCAGAAGGAGTTGTACCCGGGGTTCGAAGCCTTCACGAAGAAGCACATCCGCCACTTCGGCCTCCTCACCCCGGTATACGCCTTCTACCGCCACAACATGATGATGGCGGTCTACCATTACGATGAT
Organism: Deltaproteobacteria bacterium; assembly: GCA_019307545.1. GTDB lineage: Bacteria > Myxococcota_A > UBA796 > UBA796 > JAFDJI01. Next base: position 2,792 of record JAFDJI010000126.1, read on the forward strand.
GCCGCGCTGCTGTTGGACGTCGCCTCCCCCCTCCCCTCCACTCACGTGCTGCGGCTGGCGAAGCAGCTCTCCGGCACCCTGGCCTACCTTCACCAGCAGGGCGTGGTGCTGCACCCGTTCCGATCGGCAAACGTGGTGTTGATGCCGGACTCTTCGGTACGGTGGTTCGACCTCGAAGTCGAGCGGATGGCCCTCACCGCATCCCACCTCTACCGAGACCCGGCACAACCGGTGCTGCGCGACGTGAAGAACCTCGCGGCGCTCCTCGGAGATTACGTGTCCCCCGGCGATCTGGAGATGGTCGAATTCCTCCACGCAGTGGCGCACGGGATCTTCCCCGGCCCCATTCCGCTCAACGAGGCCGTCTCCCGCATGCTCCTCCTCCGCACGGGCCAGGCCGTCGACCCGAGCACCTCGAGCGCCGCCGCCGCCTACACCGACCTCGGCCTGTACCGCAGTCGCAACGAGGACACCTGGGCATGGCGGAAGCTTTCCGACCGGGTGTGGTTGTACGCCGTCGCCGATGGAATGGGGGGACACGACGAGGGTGCGCAGGCGGCACACCTGGCGGTCGACGTCCTCGCGGCGCGGCTATCGGAGGGGCTGGTCCCGGAGAAGCTGGATGCAGACACGCTGCGCGAGCTGATGTTCGCCGCGTTCACCAAAGCCAACACTGCCGTGTACGAGACGCGCCTCGCCCAACGCTCGGAGATGGGCTGCACCCTGACCGCACTGCTCGTGGTGGATGACCACCAACTCTATCTCGGCCATGTCGGGGATTCCCGCGCGTATCTGCTCCAAAAGGGGAAGCTGCAGCTGCTCACCACCGACCACACCGTGGCCACAGAGTTGGTGGAGGAAGGGGCGCTCACCACAGCGCAGGCGCTCACGCACAAGTCCCGGCACATCCTCACCTCGGCGATCGGTGCAGAGCCCAGCCTGGCGGAACTGGATTTCCTCCCCGTCGAGGCGAAGCGAGGCGACCGGGTGCTCTTGTGCTCGGACGGCCTCACCAACGAGATCCCCGACACCGAATTGGCGGTATGGCTACAGAAATGGGCAGACCGCCAGAAGGCGGTGCGGGAGTTGGTGCGGGAAGCCTACGACCGTGGCGGCCATGACAACCTCACCGTCATCGTCGTGGACCTCCAGTAGGGGCGTGGTGCTCTCATCACTACTGCTCGTGGGTGGGCTGGCCATGGCAAAGCCCCTCCTCGAAGAGCCCGCACCGGAGGAGCCCGCGCCGGAGGAGCCCGCGCCGGAGGAGCCCGCGCCGGAGGAGCCCGCGCCGGGGGAACCGGGGGAGCCTTCGGGCGAGCCCGCCCCCCCACGCACAGCGAAGTGGGGCGGCATCGCCATTCCCCTGTTGAACTACAACAGCACCGACGGCCTCAGCCTCGGGCTGGGCGGTGAATTCTTCCAGCGCCCGCCCTCCGGCAACTTCGGCTATCTGCGCAAGATCACCTGGCAGATCATGTTCTCCATCGACCTCGCCTACCAGTCCCACCAGGTGATCTACGAGACCCGAACCGGCAGGCAGGACCTGCTGGCGATGGTCGGCTTCCGGAGCTGGCAGGACATGGTGTACGCCGGGAACGGCGGCGCGGACGTGGTCGTGGACTGGGGCGACGCCGAGGTGGGCAACTGGTCCATCAGCCCCTTCTTCCTGTTCGGTGCCTCGCAACATGCCTGGTTGGGCGCGTTCTATGCCCAGGGCTTCTACCGCTACAGCGACGTCGAGCCGGAGGAGGGGAACCTCCTCGACGAGCGCGCGCCGACGGGTGCGTTCGGGGGGCACTACACCGACCTCACCGTGGGCTATTTCCTGGAGCAGGTGGACCAGTGGCCGCTTCCGAACTCTGGCTGGCGAGGGGATCTCAGCCTCAGTGGCGGTGGCGCCGTGGTCAAGGACAAGGTCGGGTTCCTGCCCAACCTGGGCGTAAACGGCGCGTTCGTGGGCTGGTGGCCCGCCCTCGGTCCACGGCTGGTCATCGGGGGGCGGCTCCTGGCGGCGAAGCGCGCCGGGGATCGTCCCTTCTTCGAGGGGGAGTTCGCAGGCGGGCGGCGACGAGACGAGGTGGGCTTCGAGAAGGCACTGACGGGGTACGGGCGTACCCGGACCCGCGGTGACGGCGCGGTTGCCGCACTGGTAGAGGTGCGTCCCTTCCTGGGCCGAACCCACCACCGTTTCTGGGACCTCTCCGCCTACCTCTCGCTGTTCGCCGAGGAGGCCTGGCTGTTCGACGGGTTCGATCCGGGACCCCACCTCCCCACCCTCGGGGTGGGCGGGGTGGTGGTGTGGCAGGGCGCCACCATGCTCCGCCCCTTCGTCGCCTGGGGATGGCGCGCCGACGAACCCGGAGGGCCGCGCCATGCGGCGCCACAGTTCGGCCTCGCGATGCAGGATCCGCTCTGACGAGCGCGGTCCCCTTCCGTTCGGCTACACTGCACCGCGTCGGAGGAGACATGGAGTTCCGGTTGGCCCTTCTGCTGATCCCCCTGGTCAGTGGTTGCCTGTGGGTCACCAAGAACGAGTTCCGGGAGGCCTGGGACAAGGACGGCGACGGCTGGTCCATCGATGAGGACTGCAACGACGACAACGCGGACATCCATCCCTTCGCCCCGGACTGGCGCGGGGACCTGTGTGATGCCAACTGCGGCACCGAGCCGGACGCCGACTACGACGACTGGCCCGACGACGTGGATTGCGATGACGGGAATGCGGACATCTACCCCTGCAGCACCACGGCGGACGGGAATGTCGACGTGGACTGCGACGGCCTGCCCGGGGTGAGCCGCGAAGACGACTGCAGCTACGCTTTCCCTGACCCGGACTACCCAGAGGAAGAGCAGGGCCCCATCGATCCCGCCAGCTGCGTGTCTGGTGAGGGTGAAGACACCGGTGGGGGCGAAGACACCGCAAGCCGCTGAAGAATCGCGCGCAGAGCGCGCGGTCTTCTGCGGCTTGCTCCGTACCCGCTCCCGTTCCCACTCCCGTTCCCGAAGCGGTCAGTGGTCAGCCAGGAAGCTCACAAGCTGACAGCTGATGGCTGATAGCTGATAGCTAGAACTCCCAGCCCACCCTGCTCTGCAGGGTGAAGAAGTTCCCTTCCGGATTCAGGCCGGCGGTCTCCAGGGGCAGCCGATCGGTGGCGTGTGCCCAGCCCAACTCCAGGGAGAAGAGCAGGTGCTCGTGCCAGCGGTGCTTCACCGCGAAGTCCACCTCCCACCCGATGATGCTGGCGGTGGCCAACTGCTGCTCGCACTGGTCCTCACCCGCCCGGCAGCGGATGATGGCACCGTCGGGCTCGTCGGGCCAGGCCACCAGGAACGCGGCGATCACCTCGGTCTTCCCGACGTCCCACCCCTCGAAGGGGTACAGGAAGATCGCTGGGTGCAGGTAGCGCGAGTTGTACACCCCACCGTTGCTCCACAGACCCGAGGCGGTTTCGGTCCAGAGCTGGGCGGTGACCCGGGCGAGGACCTGCTCGTACAGGAGCAGGCCCACGTTGTAGTCCGAGTGCAGCGGCCTCCCGGTGAAGTCCGCATCGGCGACGTTGGGGTCCCCGGAGGCGTACCCGTGCTCGAGGACCGCCTTCCACCCGGGTTGCTGGTAGCCCAGGCGGGCGACGTAGCCCCAGATGTCGGCGGTCTTGTACAGCGGGTCCTCCGTGGTACCAATCGCGCCGGGCAAGGCGATGGCACGGGTCGTTCCCCCGATGTGAAGCACCTCGCCCTCCGCCAGCACCCCTCGCCACTGGGCGTGCAGGAATCCGTCGAGGACCAGGACCTCGGACTCGGTCTCGTCCTGGGTGCGGTACACCACGTAGGTGCCCACGGTCAGGTCCCCCTCCGCGCCCAGGTAGCGGATGTCCTCGCCGCGGTAGATGAGCACGAAGATCAGCTCAGCGACATCGTCCGTGTTGTCGGCCCACCAGCCATCGCTGCGCTGGTCCTCGGTGCGTGAATCGTCAGTGTACCCGTGCTCCAGATCGGTGACCCCGTCGTCGTTGGCGTCGCACCGCGGGTCGAAGCCTTCTTCGTCCCAGCTGATCCCCGACACGCACCGGTAGCCGTTGAAGCCGATCAGCGGCTCCTCCACCAAGCGGTCCACCCCGAAGGCGAGGAACAGCGGAATCCCGCTGTCCTCCTTCCCGGCGATGGTCTGGGCGATGGCGATGGGGCGGGTAGCGAACACGATTCGGTCCACCGTGGAGCCACCCCGGTTGTCGCCGAACCAGTCATCGAATTCGTCTCCTCCATTCGCGAGCAGCCCCAGACCCCAATTGCTCGGCATGCGGCCGACCCGGAACTGGCCGACCGGCATCACCAACTCCATCCAGGCGCGCTCCAACTGGAGGGTGGGCTGACTGCGCCCGTCGAAGCCGGTGCTGGAAGGTCCACCCGAAAACAGCGCTGTGGACGCGAGTGACGCGTTGTCGCCCCACACCACGTTCTCCAGGCCGTCGATGTCCAGCTTGAGGAGAGCCAGGTCACGGTAGTTGAACACCGGCCGGATGCGGAGCCGATGGTCGAGGTATCGGCCCGCACCCTCGTGCTCGGGGGACAGCCCGGTGAACACGTGGCCACGGGTCCGGTAGAAGCCCTCGACATCGAAGCGGAGCTTGTCCTTTGGGATGAGCCGCAGCTGCTGCCGCGCCAGCTCCTCCTGCTGCTCCTCCGCTCGCTGCTGCAAGGCCGCGACCTGCTCCTCCAGGGCCTGGATGCGAGCAAGCCCGTCCCCATCGGCTTCCTCGGGTGAGGGCGCTTCCACGGGGACCGGTGCTTCGAGGGCGTCGGGCGGGGGCGGTTCGTCCTGGGCCAGGGCGACCTGCAACAGCCCCGCCAGAAGGGCGATTGTGCTCACAGCGCTACTCCGAGAGGAGGCAGGCGTCCGGGTAGCGGATGCCCTCTCCGAAGCCGGTATGGATGTTGGAGATGTTGATGCTGTCCGCGTAGGTCTGCAGCACGGTGGCGCCGATCACGTCGCGGCCCCCGGCTCCGTCCGACACGTGCCCCTCGACGGTCCAGGTGCCGACCGGCACGTTGATCGCCACCCAGAGCCCGTCCGCGCTGGTGTAGGGCTGGTCGCGGTTGGGGAAGTTCTGGACGAAGTACTTCACGATGGCTCCGTCGGGCTCGTTGCCAGACGAGTCGACGACCCGCACCTCACCGCGCTCCACCGGGTCTCCGTTGCAGTCATAGAGGGTGCCGGCGATGATGCTCGCCTCGGGATCGACGCTGATCCCCATCAGGTTGGGGATGACCAGGTAGGTGGTCCTCGACACCGATTGGAAGGGTGCCTCCTCCCCGGTGGCCACTGGCTCGTAGATCTGGTGGGCCTCGTAGGTGTCCTTGGTCTCGAGCAATTCGACAGGGGTGCTGGTGCGGTAGGCCATGGGCGCGCACGACGGCAGGGAGAGGGTGACGTACCCGTTGTCGTCCACGTGCTGGGTGTGGTCCGGCGAGTCGTCCACCACATCGTCCAGCCAGACCTCCACGGTGGCCTCGTACACGGGGGTCTCGTTCTCGAAGTCGTGCACCAGCTCGGTGCGCTGCTCGTCCAGTTGGAGCGTGACGTCCACGGTCTGGGTCAACCAGGCGTCGCCGGGGGTGTAGCAGCTCAGGTCCCCGATGGGAGGGAGGTCTTCCTCGCCGGTGTCATCGGTGTCGCCGGTGTCACCATTGCCATCGCACCCGAGCGCGAGGGCGAGCAGGGGAAGCACGTGGAGAATGCGCATGGGAGCACCCCTC
>JAFDJI010000665.1 GCA_019307545.1 Deltaproteobacteria bacterium
GCGATGCGGAAGTACAGGTCGCTCCGGAAGCGCTCCTCGTGCACCAGGGTGTTCAGATCGCTGTTGGTGGCGGAGATGACCCGCACGTCGGGGAACTCGGGGGGGCCGCCGCCCACCCGCCGTACCTCTCCGGACTCCAGGGCCCGTAGGAGCTTGGCCTGCTCGTCGAGGCCCATCTCCCCGATCTCGTCGAGGAACAGGGTGCCGCCGTGGGCCCGCTGGAAGGCACCGTCCTGGCGGCGGCTGGCGCCGGTGAAGGCGCCCTTCTCGTGACCAAACAGCTCGGATTCGAAGAGCGTTTCGGCGATGGCGGCGCAGTTCACCGCCACGAAGGGGCCGTCGCGGCGGGGGCCGGAGTCGTGCAACCCGCGGGCAGCCAACTCCTTCCCGGTTCCGGTTTCGCCGGAAAGGAGCACATGTTGGTCGTGCCCGGCCATGCGGGTGAGCACACCGAACAGCCGGCGCATCAGCGGCTCGCAGCCGACCATCTGCCCGAACTGGTTGGCCTCTTCGACCTCCTCCTCGATCTCCACCTCCACCGCGAAGCCGTGGTCGCCGACCCGAAGCTCTTCCCCGGTGAAAATGGGGGTGATCTGGCGGAGCCGGACCCCGGCGAGGAGGATGGCGGCGTCGCCGGGCTCGACCATCACCCGGCCGCGAACCACCCGGATCCGCGCCACCACGGAGGGCAGGTCGCCCCCGAGCACGATGTCGGCGCCCGCGCCGCCGACTGTGGTCCGCGCCTGCTTGAGGACCACCAGGCGGCCCTCGAGGGGGCCGGTGGTGAACCGGATCTGGGCGCGGATGGCGGCCACCCCGTCGGGGGAGACCTCCACGATCTCCTCGTGGCTCGCAGCGACGCGGGGCGCGGTGGCGGTGGGCGACTCGACGCCGCGGTCTCCCGCCAGGGCGAAGCGGGCGGTGTAGTCGCCGATGCCGAGCACGTCGCCGTCCTTCAACTGGTGGCGCTCGATGGCCTCTCCGTTGACCTGGGTGCCGTTGCGGCTGCGGTCGGTGAGCCACCACCCGTCGGCCCGCTGCTCGACCAGGCAGTGCACCCGGCTCACGTCTTCGGTCGGCAGGGCCACGTCGCACCGGTCGGACCGGCCGAGCACGGTGCGGCCCGGGCGGAGAAGGTGGACGAACAGCGGGGTTTCGCCCTGGAAGAAGTGCAGGTGGGGCATGCGCGCTCCGGCCGGGGAGTCTACCCCATGCCCGGGGCTCTTCCGGTTCCGGTTTCGTCCGCTCAGCCGCATCGGGCACCTCCGGTCTTCAGCCTTCCCCTTCGGCGTGGGAGGGGCAAGGAAGTGCGGTGCCGCCAGTGCCTGGGCCCGGAAGGCGCCCGCTGGCAGTGGGGTCGCACCTTGAGACCCCGCGGGATCCAGTCCATCATCCGCAAGGGAGCGTGCCCACGATGCAGGAAGTCGGACGCCGCCAGTTCCAGATCGAGGGCTGCCTCGGCAGGGGTGGGTTCGGCGAGGTGTACCTGGCGGTGATGAGCAGCGCCGGGGGTCTGCAGACCGAGGTGGCGGTCAAGATGCTCCGCGAGGACCTCGACCCGGCCGGCCAGGCGGTGCAGCGCCTGCGCGACGAGGGGCGCCTGCTCGCGCGCCTCAACCACCCCACCATCCTCCGGGTCCACGACCTGGTGCTCCTGGAGGATCGCATCTCCCTGGTCACCGAGTTCGTCGACGGCGAGGACCTCGGCGACCTGGTGCAGGGGCCCCACCGGATCCCCCTGCGCGCCCTGCTGGAAGTGATCTCCTCGGTCGCTGGCGCCCTCGACCTGGCGTGGAGCGCCCCCCTCGCGCCAAGCGGGGGGCCTCTGGAGTTGGTGCACCGAGACATCAAGCCCTCCAACATCCGCATCAGCCGCCACGGGCAGGTGAAGCTGCTCGACTTCGGCATCGCCCGCTCCGACACCGTGGAGCGGGAGGCCCGCACCCAGACCAACCTCATGGTGGGAAGCCCTGCCTACATGGCGCCCGAGCGGTTCACTGAGAACGAGGTGCACCCGGCCAGCGACGTGTTCGCCCTTGGGTGCGCCCTGTACGAGGGGATCGTGGGGCCCCGGCTCTTCGAGGATGTCCCGGTCCTGATCCTCTCGACCATGGCCCTGGACCGCAAGCGGTTCGAGGCGTTCCTCGAGCAGCGGCTGGGGCTCCTTCCCGCCGACCTGCCCGAACCGGTCCTCGATCTAATCGTCCCGATGCTGGACTTCGATCCCCGTCGTCGGCCGACCGCTGCGGAGGTGATGGCGCGGTGCGAGGACCTTGGGGAGGCGGTGGCCGGCGATACGCTCGCCCGCTGGTGCCGGGAGCGCCCGTGGCCCGAAGGGGCGATGGAGCCCGGCGCGCTGGACGGCCGGCTGATCACCGAGGGCACCCTCACCCGCTCCGGCGTGATCGCGTCGATGGACAGTGCCGACGCGATCACCCAGCGTGATGGCGACGGGTCGCCGGAGACCTCCGCGGCGTCGTTGGCCCTGGAGCGCCCAACAGGGGGTGCGGGTCCGCGGCTGTGGCTGGCCCTGGGCGGCGTGGGTGTCGCGGTGGTGGTGGCGTTGCTGGTCGTGGTGGGCGGCGTCGCGGGCGGGTGGGCCCTGGGGTGGTTCGACGGCGCACCCACAGCACCCACGGTCGGCGAGGGGGCGGCCGTCGAAGAGGTTGGGGAGCCCGTCGAACGGGTGGTGGAAACGGTCGAACCGGCCGTGGTCACGGAGCCGGGAGCCGGAGAGCCGATCGTAGCGGGCAGCGGAACGAACACCGAGGAGGCCACGCACCAACCGCCCGCAGACGCGGGGACCTCTGAGGATCCCACGACCCTACCCCCGGCCGCGGTGATCCCAACGGAGCCCGCGGTGGTCTCTCCGCCCGCGGAGCCCACACCGGTCACCATCCGCCGCAGGACCGGACGGGTGGAGTTGGAGGGCACGGTGGTGGCCCAACTGGTCCGGGATGGGGAACGGCACGCACTGCCCGCCGACGTGC
>JAFDJI010000666.1 GCA_019307545.1 Deltaproteobacteria bacterium
TGTTCCGCGAGTAGGGGGCTAAGGAACCGACCCCGAAGAGGCCTTCCCATGAGCGCTCTCCGCTGCGTGTGTTTCTCGGTCCTGCTCCTGTCATCCGTGCCAGCCCTCGCTGGCGGCTACTCCTTCCCGGACTCCGGGATCGTCGCCTACGGACGCGGCGGCGCCTTCGTGGCGAGCGCGGACAACCAGTATGCCCAGTACTACAACCCCGCGGGCCTGGTGCGGATGGAGCGGCCTACCTTGAACGTGGGCCTCTCCGCGGTCCAGCAGAACGTCACCTTCACCCGACAGGACGAGGAGGGGGGGTTCCTGGAGCCTGCCGTAAACCTCGCCAAGCCCTTCCTCATCCCCCAATTGGGCTTTGCCACGCCGCTGACCGAGGACTTCGGGTTCGCCTTTGGCTTCTACTCCCCCTTCGCCCCCGACTACCTCTACGCAGAGGACGGCGCGCAACGCTACACCATCATCGACTCGGTGATCTGGAACTTCTCGATCGGCCCTTCCCTGGCCTGGCAGCCGGTCCCCGAGTTCTCGGTGGGCTTCGGCCTCCAGTGGCAGGTCCTCCGGGTGGAGGAGCGACTCAAGGTCACCACCTCGGGGCGCGACGACCCCAACGGCGACGTGGCCGTGGATGCGCGAACCCTGGACGTCTTCACCCCGGGGTTCAACGTGGGCGTGCTCATCGAGCCGGTGGAGGCTCTCTCCATCGGGATCTCCCTGCAGCCCGCCACCAAGTTCAAGGCCCGTGGCAATGGAGAGCTGGACTTCTCCGAATCCGCCCTGGCACCGTTTCTCGACCAGACCGTGTACACCGACGACGACATCGCGCTCAACATCGCGCTCCCGCTGGTGCTCCGCGGTGGCGTCGCCGTCCGGCCCGTCCCCACCCTCGAGGTGGAGGTCGCGGGGTACTGGGAGCAGTGGAGCGTGATGTCCGACATCACCGTCGAGGAGATCGACGTCACCGTGACCGGGCCCATCATCGGTGAGCAGCCGGTGGACGAGACCCTGGAACTGCCCGCCGGGTTCCGCGACGTGTTCTCCATCCGGCTGGGCGGCGAGTACCAGGTGACCGACATCTTCGCCGTCCGCGCGGGAGGGTTCTACGAAACCTCCTCCCTGGAGACGAACAAGGTGAGCGTGGCGCTCTTCGACACCCCCAAGATACAGCTCGGCACCGGGACATCGCTGCTGCTCTTCGATCACCTGGGCCTGGACGTCTCTTTCGCCTACCTTCTGTTCCAGAGCCGTGAGGTCCGCAACTCCGAGGTCACCCAGATCAACGTCCTCGAGGGCGAGGAGTCGGTCGTGGGTAACGGTGACTACACTTCGAACGGCTGGATGGTGGGTGCCGGGCTGACGTGGGCGTTCGGCGCTCTGCCAGAGTGATCCTGCACCCCGCTCACCACCACGCTATCAGGATGACCATGACCCAACCGATTCCCGCACTCGTCGTCTCCGGCTTCCTGGGCTCTGGGAAGACCACCCTCGTACAGCACCTCCTCGAGCAAGCGCAGGAGGAGGGTACCAAGCTCGCCATCATCTCCAACGAGCTCGGCGATGTTGGCATCGACCGCGCACTCCTCGACGCCGGCGAAGAAGGCCTGGTGGAGTTGGAGGGCGGCTGTGTGTGCTGCCGCCTCTCCGACGCCTTGGGGGAGACCCTGGAGATGCTCCTCACCAAGGTCCAACCCGACCGCTTGATCCTGGAGACCTCGGGTGTCGCCCTCCCCGGCGAGATCCTGGTGCAGTTCTGGCGTCCACCCATCGACGACCTGATCTCCGAAGAGGTGGTCGTGGTGGTCGTGGACGGCGAGTTCTTCCTCCGCGAACGCCCGACCGACGAGGCCTTCATCTCTCAACTCGAGGCCGCGGACCTGGTGGTCCTCAACAAGTGCGACCTACTGGAAGAGGAGTCGATCGTGGGCGCCGAGGGCTTCCTCGACGAGATCACGGGCGGCCAGCCCATCCTCCGCGCCGAGTTCGCCAACATCGAACCCGCCCTCCTGTTCCCGCCCGACCCGGACGGCGCGCGCAGGTCCCGTCGCGACGGCGAAGCCACCCTCCGCGACCACTCCCACGAGCAGTACGTCACGGTGGAGCTCAGCTTCCCGGGCACGACCACCGAGAGCAAAGTCAAGGGCGGCGTGTACTACGCCGACGCCCTGCGGGCCAAGGGCTTCGTGCGCTTCTCCGACGGCATCCACCTGGTCCAGACGGTAGGCCCGCGCATGGAGATCGTTCCCTCGCCCGTCCCCAACGTGCCCGAGGGCCTCATCGGCCGGGTGGTGGTGGTGAAGCGAGCGTAGCGGGCTACGACTGCTGACGGCGTCGCTTCAGCAGGGCCCAGGGCAGCATCAGTAGCAGCCAGTTCGCACCGCCATCCGTCCCGCAGCCACAACCCCCGCGCACATTCGGTCGGTCGGTATCCGTGTCGGTGTCGGTGTCGGTGTCGGTGTCGGTGTCGGAGTCGGTGTCCGTGTCCGTGTCGATGTCCGTGTCGGTATCGGTATCGCTGTCCGTGTCGGTGTCGGTATCCGTGTCGGTATCCGTGTCGGTGTCCGTATCGGTGTCCGTGTCCGTATCGGTGTCGGTGTCGGTGTCGGTGTCCGCATCGGCGCACACCTTGGGCTCCAGGTCCACCGCATCCCAACTGGCGTAGGGTGCCGTCGTCGAGAGGGTGAGGGTGGAGGCGAATCCGATGCGTTTGGGCTTCGGGTTCGAAGCAGCGTTGTCGACATCCGCGTACCACAACAGGTAGTCGTCGGTACCGAGTTGGATGACGTCCCAGGTATCCCAGGTCTCGGGATCGGTGACCCCGCCCCATTGCATGAGCGGGTTGTCGTCGGACAGTATCCACTCGTCGGGGTTCAGGTAGTTGATGGCCAGCCCCATCCCCTGGTCGACCGTCGCACCCAAATCCTCGTCCTTCCCGCCATAGAACATCGACAGGCGTGGCTGGGCGTCCTGGCAGACCGCGGTGCCA
>JAFDJI010000667.1 GCA_019307545.1 Deltaproteobacteria bacterium
CGGGCAATCGCCCTGGCTGGACTACATCGACCGGGACCTGCTCGAGAGCGGTACCCTGGCGCGCATGGTTGCCGAAGACGGTCTCAGGGGCGTCACCAGCAACCCGTCGATCTTCGCCAAGGCCATCGGCAAGGGCACCGAGTACGACGAGGCCATCCGCGCGGTGGTTGCCGAGCACCCCGATGCTTCCGACAAGGAGGTCTACGAGCACCTCGCCATCCGGGACATCCGCGAAGCCTGCGACATCATGCGCACCGTGTACGACAGCACAGGCCGCGACGACGGGTTCGTCAGCCTGGAGGTCGCGCCCGACCTCGCGGACGACACCGATGGCACGGTGGCCGAGGCGCAGCGGCTGTGGAGCGACGTCGACCGTCCCAACCTGATGATCAAGGTGCCTGCGACGCCCGCGGGTCTGCCCGCGATCGAGCAGCTGATCGGGGAAGGCATCAACGTCAACGCCACCCTGATCTTCTCGGTGCACCAATACGCCGAGGTCGCCCACGCCTACCTCCGCGGGCTGGAGCGCCTCGCAGCGGCCCACCCGGAGCGGCTGGCGGAGGTGGACTCGGTGGCGTCGGTGTTCGTGAGCCGGGTGGACTCCCTGGTCGACAAGGGTCTCGAGGCGATCGGGAGCCGGGAGGCCCTGGATCTCCGCGGCAATATCGCCGTCGCCAACGTGAAGATGGTCTACCAGCGCTACCTGGACATCTTCCAGGGGGAAGCGTTCACCCCGTGGCGCCGCCGCGGCGCCCGAGTGCAGCGCGCCCTCTGGGGAAGCACCAGCACCAAGAACCCAGCCTACCCGGACGTCCTCTACGTGGAGGAGCTGATCGGAGACCAGACGGTGAACACCATCCCGCCCAGCACCATGGACGCCTTCCGCGACCACGGACGGGTGGCGGACCGACTCACCAAGGGCCTCTCCTTCGCAGCCGCCCACCTCGCCGGGCTGGCCAAGCTCGGCGTCGACCTGCACGACGTCACCGAGACCCTGCAGGCGGACGGGGTGAAGGCATTCGCAGACGCCTTCGACAAGCTCCTCGCCACGGTCCACGACAAGCGGGAGCGGCTGGCGGCCGGCTGAACACCACTGACGTGGTGATGCATCCGAGCTAAAGCAGCGTCCGCTCCACCGCCCAGTACAGGCCGACGGCGGCGATGGCACCTGAGACGGGGATGACCACCCAGGGCCGGTACCACCTCGCTTTCCAGTACCAACCCACCCCGGCGAGGGCGAAGCCGATGACCGCCAGCTGACCCAGCTCCACGCCGACGTTGAAGCCCACCAGCGCGGTGACGAAGTGCCCGCGGGGCATGCCAAGATCGACCAGCACGCTGGCGAAGCCCAGCCCGTGAAGCAGGCCGAAGCAGAACACCACGAGGGGGCGCCATGGCTTGAGCTCCGAGGTGACGATGTTCTCGAAGGCCACCCACGCGATCGAGAGCGCGATGAGCGGCTCCACGACCGAGGGAGGCAGCGAGAGCAGCCCCAGCATCGACATCGCCAGGGTGACCGAGTGGGCCACGGTGAAGGCGGTGACCTGCCACAGAAGCGGGCGGAGCTTCGTGGAAAGCAGGAACAACCCCAACACGAACAGGATGTGGTCCAGCCCCTTGGGCACGATGTGGGTGAACCCGAGACCCAGGTAGAGGACCAGCACGGCCACAAAGCCCTTCTCGGGGGTCACAACGGTGAGGGGGAAGGGCTCCGAGGCGTCGCCCGCGTCGAGCCACTGCGAGACCGAAGCCCCGTCCCCGCCCTGCTGTAGCACCAGGAGCACGGGGCCGAAGCCGGGGGACGCCCGCCAGGTGAAGGTCTCTGCCCCACCGGGGATGGCGCCGGTGAGGCGCACGGTCACGGGCCGCCCGATGAACAGACCTGGCCCGGCCTCGAGGTCGGGCAGCGAGACTTCCGGGCGCACCCGGGTCCCGTCGAAGCGCACCTCCACCCGCCCTGGCACCCCAACGCGTATCTTCTCCGCGAAGGCGGCCAATTCCTCAGGCGTGGAGACTTCGGGGGACTGGGGATCGACGAGGACGTCCACCTCGTAGGACCCGTCGACCGAAAACGCCGCCCACACCTCCGTGTACCCAAGGTCGTGGGCACCGGCGGGCACGACCAGGATCGTGAGCAGGAGCAGGAGCAGCGACACGGGACTACTCCGGCTCCTGCTGGGGCTTCACGCGCGGGTCCAGCCCCTCCTCGACGGTCCACGGTTCCAGCAGGAGCATGTCCTCGGCAAAGTAGTAATCGGACCGTTTCCCAAGGATCACCTCGGTGTCGAACGGGACCTTGTCGAGGGCCGGACGGGACAACCGCCCCTCGATGGTCATCAACTCGAAGCTGACCAGGTCCTCCGGCTCGCGGGTGGTTCGCACCAGCACGCTGATCATCCGGCTCGCGGTGTCGTAGGGGGGGAACAGGCCGAACAGGTAGTAGGTCTTGGGGGTGTGGAACAGGTTGCCCGGGGCGTGCTGTTCCACCACCACCGAATAGTGGGCCATCCCCGAGATCCGCACCGCCCGCACGCCGGAATCGAGGTCCTCGAAGGTGGTGAACACCGGCTCGCCCCGCGCTGTGTCCCCTACCCAGCCACGGTTCCAGCCCACCACCGCGGTCCCGAGCAGGACCACGACGGCGAAGGGGACGAGGAACGCGATCCACCGCCGCACGGTTCACCTCCTACCAGCCCGACCAGTGTCCCACTGGCGCCTGGAGCGCAAACCTCGTCCGGACGCCAACGGTTGATTACGCTGCACCGGTACGCGCTCCTCGGAGATCCAATGGAGGCGCAAGCCCTCAACACCCGGTACTGGTTCGAGCAGTTCGGGGTAGACCTGGCCATGTGCGAACAAGTGCTCGCAGTCGCTACCCGGTACGGGGCCGACGACGCGGACCTGTACTTCGAGCATTCCACCAGCACTTCCGTCGGGCTCTCGGACAACGCCGTCAACCGTGCCCACACCAGCGTCGACCTCGGGG
>JAFDJI010000668.1 GCA_019307545.1 Deltaproteobacteria bacterium
GGACTCGTTGACCACGTCCAGGCCGTAGAAGGTGAAGAACACCATCGCGTCGATGCCCGACATGCGCGCGGCGTTGGCGAGGATGAATGCGGGGTAGACCTCGTCGAGGCCACCCTTGGAACAGATGATGGCTACCTTGCGGTCCATGTGACCTCCTTGTTCAGATGCAGCCGACTGGCTTGGGGACACCGCTGATCTTCGCGATGGCCTGTCCGGGTTTCTTGGAAAACAGGGTGTACAGCTCCTTGGTGCCGACCCCCGAGCGCATCGCGATGACGCGCAGATTCGCAGAGACGTTGGTGTCGAGGTAGTGCTTGCGGGCGAAGTCGATCACCTTCCAATGGGTGTCGTTGAGCATCACGCCCATGCTGGTGGCGATGGCCATGGCCAGGTCGCGGTTCCACACCGTGGGGTCCTCGAGGTAGCCGTGGGCGTCGAGGGCCACCCCCGGGATGGGGGATGGGGTGGCGGTGGGCGCCGTCTCTGGCACGGGCCCTGGCGCTGCCGCCTTCTCGGGCGCCTTGCGCTTGGTGATCTGGCGCTGGGGCAGTTGCCTGCTCACGCCGATCAGGCGTGCGCTCCGGCCGAGCCGCCGCAACATCGCGAGCAGCATGGTGAACCCGCGCTGGACCTCCCGCTCGCGCGTCGCCTTGAACAGGCCCCACAGGCCGACCGGTCGGCCCTTCTTCCCGTCGTGCAACGCGTCGGTCAGCTCGTTGGCGACCGCCAGGAGGTCCGGTTGGGTGACCTTCCGTACCGTGTCCATGATGGTGGTGAGGTTCTCGCCCAGGAGCCGGACGTCCTCTGCCGTGTAGCTGGTGGTGAGGGTGTCCAGCAGGTTGACGGCCTCTGCCCCGAATTCCAGGGTGCCCCGCTCCTCCAACTCGGAGAAGCGGTCCGAGGCGACCCGGAGCACCTCCTTGCCGATCGGTCCCACCTCCCGGAGCAGCTCGACCTGGCGCTGCTGGTGCGCAACGAGCGTTGCCACCTGCGCCGCGAGCGCGTCCACCTTGTCTTCCAGGCTCTCCAGGGTTGGGGTTTCCTCGCTGATCTCTCTGAGGTCTTCTGGGGTCACGACTTGCATGTCAGCTCCACTTGCCGGCCAGGGCCATCCGGTGGTCCAGGGGTAGTTCTTCGCCCTTCACCAGGAGGTTCCAGTAGGCCCACCGGAACGCGAGCTTCCCCCAATGGTTGACGTGGCTCTCTTCGAGGAGATGGAAGGGCCCGATGCCGGGAATGGGGAATCGACCGGGCAGGGGCTCCGTCTCGTAGTTGAAGTCGATGAGGATGGCCTTGCCGTGGCCCGTCTCGATGAAGCAGTTCGCATGCCCATCGAAGGCGGCCTCGGGGGGAAGGCCCCTGATGTGACGCAGGACGTTCTCCACCAGGACCTCCGCCTGGAAGTGCGCCACCGCTCCCGCCTTGGAGGTGGGGAGGTCGGTCGCGTCGCCGAGGGCGAAGGTGTTGTCCACCTCGGTGGCCTGCAGGGTGTTCGGGTGCGTCGGGAGGAAGCCGAAGTCATCGCCCATCCCGGATCGGGCAATGGCCGCGTCGCCGCCGTGCAAGGGCACCGTCACCAGGATGTCGTAGTCGACCGCCCGGCCGTCGTAGGACCGGAGGACCTTGGCCTCGGGATCCGCCTCGGAGGCGGAGAAGTCGCTCTCGACGTGGACGTGTTTCTTCTCGAGGAGATCGCCCAGCGCGGCGGCGGCCTTCGGCTTGGTGAAGGCCGCGTCCAAGGGCGTCGCGTAGGTCAACTCTACCTTGTTCCGGATTCCGCGCTCGGTCGCCCAGGCGTCGGCGAGGAACATGAACTCCAGGGGGGCCACCGGGCACTTGATCGGCATGCCGACCACGTTGAGCACGATCTTCCCGCCCTCGAATTGCTCGAGGCGCCGGTGCAGGGCGCGCGCACCCTCGAGGGTGTAGAAGTCGAAGATGTCGCGCTGCCAGCCAGGACCCAGGAGACCGGGGGTCTCCTCCGGGAGGATCCGGGTGCCGGTGGCGACGATCAGCAGGTCGTAGGGGATCCGCATCCCGTTCGCCAGGGCCACTTGCTGGGCTTCGGGCTCGATCTGTTCGAGCTCCGATAGCACCAACTCCACCCCGGGCTCGAGGAACCGAAGGCGGGGACGGATCAGGTCCTTCTCGCCGTCCATCCCGAAGGGCACGAACAGCAGACCAGGCTGGTAGATGTGGTTGTTGTCGCGGTCGATGACCGTGATGACCCAGCCACGTCCGGTGAGTTCCCGGGTCAGCTTGTTGGCCATCATCGTGCCCGCGGTTCCACCGCCGACAATCACGATGCGTTTCATGGCGTGAACCTCCCTTGCGTGTTCCGCGCATGGTTCCCCGCCGCTTTATGCAGGATCCGTTCCAGGTCAGCAGGTGCGGGTTTTTACGGGCACTCAGCGCCGGAGCGGTTCAGGGTGAAGCGAGATGTTGCACCATCTTGGTGCAACTGTTTCACCGGATCCGGTGTTCCTTCATCTTCCGCCACAGGGTGGTGCGGCTCATCCCGAGCGCGGCGGCGGCGTTGCCCCGGTGGTAGTGGTGCTGCTCCAAGGCCCCTCGGATCTGCTCCGCCTCGAGGGCTTCCTCGGGGTCGGGCGCGATAGGCGTGTGGGAGAGCACGCTCGGTCGAGGCAGAGCGGGGTCGGGCAACACGCGGCCCAGGTCGGGGGGCAGGTCCCGCTCGTGCACGGTCTGGCCTTCGCATACGGCGGTGGCGAACTCCAGGGCGTTCTCGAGCTGGCGGACGTTGCCGGGCCAGTTGTAGGCGAGCATTGCGCGCATTGCGCCAGGCGAAAGCCGGATGGCCCGCCCGCGGCGGCCGCCGATGCGGTCCAACAGGTGATGGATCAGGGGCTCGAGGTCTTCTCGCCGCTCACGCAGGGGTGGGACCTCGATGGGCACCACCCGCAGCCGGTAGTACAGGTCGTCGCGGAACCGCTTCTCCCGCACCGCCCGCTCGAGATCG
>JAFDJI010000669.1 GCA_019307545.1 Deltaproteobacteria bacterium
TCCGGAATCGCGCCAGCGTTCCCGCGTGTCTTGTTGAAGGCGATCGGGTCCCAGCCGTCGGGCTCGACGAGGGGGACGGCGGGCAGGTCCTTCGTGGGTTCGGGCGTCGCCACCGGCTCAGCCGGCCCGGTCGGTTCCGTGGGCTCGGGCGTTCCGGCATCCGCCACGTCTGTCACATCTTCGGAGCCACCGCCGCAGGACGCGGCGAGGGGAAGGAGCAGGAGGCCTCCGGTGGTCAAGGTGAGCTTGGCGAGGAATTCCCTGCGGTCGACGGCTGCCATGATTCTCTCCCTTTGGATGGCCTGCTCGGCGTACTGTCCCGAGCACGGCGAGAATACTACCTGGATGACCCACGAACACCGGTCTCCGCGGGAGTCGGGAGCGGGCAAACGGGCAAACGCTGCGCTGGCAACGGAGTCGGAGACCGGGACACGGAGCGCGGAGACGGAGACGGTCACGGGGCTCGGGTGAAAGCTGCGAGCAACGCTATTGCGAATTCCGCCTCAACGGTGCGCCGGACGCCATCCTGGAGCCGGCGCCGCCCAACAAGCTCGTCCAAGTCCGGATCGTAGACGACCTGGGGCTCGAATACCGCCTCGACCTGCCGGCCATCGTGGAGACGCCATGCGATCAGGCCGCTGCCCACATCGAGGGTAACCTCCAGTCTGTCGCCGCTGGGCCGATGGAACGACCACTCCGCTTGGTACTCGGAATCCGGTTTCCTGGCGGCGCGGACGCCGTAGCGCTCCGCCGCCTCTGCCAACGCGTCCAGCGCTCCCGCCAACAACTCCAGGTACCGCGCCCGGGCCGGATGTCCGCTGTCTGTGGGTTGGGTGTACAAGCGCCGCAAGTACTCGCGGGCCTCGTCGTCCAGGGTCACAGAGAACCCCGCAATGCCGCGAGCGCGACGTAGTTCGGGTCGTCGGCGCCGCGGGCGGCCTCGAAGAACTCCAAGGCGATGTCGAGGCCGGTCCCGGAGAGCATCTCGCGGATCGGTGAGAGCGGCAGGACGAGGTACATCGCCAGGGGCGGATGCCCGTCGCGCGGCACCAGCGGCGTGGTGACCATCGAGAGGTCGCCCCGCTCGGTGTGGATCGCGCCCTCGTAGCCCATGCCGGGGATGTGCTGGCCGAGGTCCATCGCGGACTGGCTCAGGCGCAGCAGTCTCGACATCATCAGCTCGGGAGGCACCGCGAAGAAGGCCTGGGCGGCGCTCGGAGGCTGCCATGGCCCGTCCACGCCCAGGGTTCGCGCCAGGGACATGGTCTGGGCCTCGAGCAGGGCGCTGCCCTTGAACACCTTGAGGATCTCGTCCACCGATGCGCGGAGATCCGCCGGCGGAGGAAGCTCGTGACCCAGGATGAACCGGACGACCGCCAGGTTCAGCGTGATCTCCGCCCGGATCACCGGGGTCTGCCGATAGGCCTCCTCGCTCAGGGCCTCGAGTGCCTCGGTGAGCAGGTCCTCAGCGCGCTGATAATCGGGCCCGTACAGCAGCAGGGCGCCCAGGGTTCCCAGCGCGCAGGCACGCTCGGTGCCCGAGACCCCCGGGTCCCGCGACAGGTCCACCGCCTGCTCCAGGAGCACCCGGGCCGGCGCCGTTCCGTCGGCGAAGCGGACCAGAGACGCCGCGAACACGAGGAAGGCGACGGACCACTGGGCCGGTCCGGTGGCCACCGCGATCTTCGTGGCGGCGAATGCCCATCGGCTCGCGGCCCCGAAGCGCTGTCGCCCGAGCCACCACCACATCATCATCAGCCCGGTGAGATCGCGGATCGCCTTGTCGTGCCCGTGCGCACGCGCGGCTGCAAGGCCGGCGGTGAGCCAGCGGCCGGACTCCGGGGGAGGGCGGAACAGGATCAGGGCCGACAGGTTTCGCAACAGGTGAGGCAGCAGCTCCAGATCGGCACCGGGCACCGCCTCCGGCACCTCGTCGGGCGCTTCTGCGGCCACGAAGTCCTCGCCGAGGACCCGCCGGGACGCCTCGTCGAGCACCAACCGCCAGACGGGAAGGTCGATGTCCAGGAGCATGGCCGTCCGCAGGGTCGCCTGGCCCCTGGTGGTCTCGAAGGCGAGGTCCGGGGCCGCGCGGAGAATCCGGTCCATGGCACGCCGCGCCTCGGCGCTGTCCCAGAAGGCCATTCCGCGCGAGCCCGAGTTGAGCTGGAAGCGAGGCTGCGGCGCCTCGCCGGGCTCGGCTATGGGTGCTTCCCGCACCAGGTACAGGTCGCTGAGTTGCTCGAACAGCAGCCGCGTCGCCACCTCCGACAACCCCGTGGCCTCCCGGGCGAAGGCCATGCTGAAGGGCTGGTCCTGGAAGACGTACAGGGCTCCCACCCGAGCGTGGTCTTCTGTGCCCAGGCCCTCGACCCCACCCTGGGTCACGCCCTGCACGTAGGCGGAGGGCGTGGTGTAGCGCCTCCGCTTCAGGGCGTCGGCCATCGCACGTACCGCGAGAGGCACGCCTCCGGTGAGGCGCGCAAGCTCCCGGGCCCCCTCGGGGTCTGCCTCCAACCGATCCGCCCCCAGCACCGCTGCCAGCAGGCGACAGGTGGTGTCTTCGTCCCAGCGATCGAGGCGGAAGTGATCCCCGGAAACCCGCTCGGCCACGTAGCGATGAGATGTGGTGGCGATGACCCAGGACGGTCGCTCCGGGTCGAGGAGCCGCCGCAGGTCCTCGGCGTCCTCGACGTCGTCCATCACCAGCAACCGCCGCCGTGACCAGAGCCGACGGGCGAAGGCCCGGTCGAAGGCCTCGGTGGGGACCAGGTCCGGTTCGGGAAGCAGCTCTGCGAACCCGAGGCACCGGGCCAGGTCCAGCTGCAAACGCCGCACCCGTGGGTCGTCGACGAGGTTGGCCGCGTTGACCCAAATCGACCCGTCGGGGAAATGCGCCTTCCCCCCTATGGCGGCCCGGCGCGTGAGCACGGACTTCCCGATACCGCTCTGTCCCTCCAGACACACCAGCACCC
>JAFDJI010000670.1 GCA_019307545.1 Deltaproteobacteria bacterium
ATCCGGGGGCGCGGTATGTATCCTGATGTCCAGCCCCTGCCATGAGGGGGAGGTAGCCACGCAACGCGACGACCGCCCGATCTCCGAGTCCGTGTGGGTGGGCGGCACGCTGGTCTTCTACTTGCCGTTCGCAGTGGGCGCGTTGGTGTGGATTGGGCTGGTTCACGGCCCGGAGACCCTCGCGGAGCGGGTGCTCGGAAACGCCCCCGCGGTGGACCTCGCCATGGGGGCGGCGGTGGGACTGGCCGTCGCCATGGGCACGCGCGTGCTCCTCCGGACGTCTCCGCTCGCCGGGCGCATGGGGGCTTCTCTTGGGCGGATGCTCGGTCCGATGTCCCTGGCGGGGTGTGTGGCCCTCGCGACGTGCTCCGCGGTCGGTGAGGAACTGGTGTTCCGCGGCGCCCTGCAGCCGGAGATCGGTGTGATCTGGGCCACGGTGGCGTTTGCGGCGGTTCACGTGCCCTTCGAGCCGGACATGTGGCCCTGGCCCCTGTTTGCACTCGCGGTGGGAGTGCTCCTGGCGGGGCTGTTCGAGATCACCGGGGCGGTGGTGGCACCGGTGTCCGCCCACCTGGTGATCAACGCCCACAACCTGTGGCTGATCGCGCGGCGGTGGGGTGCGGAGCCGGCCCCCGAGGGGTCCTAGCCTTTCTTCTTCTTGTGTTTCCGCGCCCTGACGGGGAGCGTCGCCGCGTAGGCCCGTGCCCGCTCCACCCACTTTCGCAGGGTGGGCAGGTCCTCGTGCCACGCCTCGGGGACCACCACGTACTCCTTCATGGGCCGCCCCGGTATCGGCTCGAAGGGCTTCGCCCCGGGGATGGCCAACAGTTCGGCTCGGGAGGCGTCGTCCAGCCGCACCCACAGCGCCTCCTGGAACGTGCCCACGAACATGTTCCCGCCGAGGTACCCGCAGGGGTAGCTGAACATCTTCCGCGCCTCGGTCGGGGTGTCTGGGCAGATCTCCTCGAACAGGGCCACCAGGGTTGGCGACGACTTCTCCCAGACCATTGCGGACTCCTCGAGGGGTGGAGGGCTACATGGGTGGCGACGCCATGCCGTCGTTGTCCCGGCCCCAGCATGCGATGCCCCCGAGCCGGTCGATCGCACAGGCGTGGTGGACGCCGACGTCCAGGTCGTCGTACAGGCCGAAGGGCTGGTAGGTCTGGCCGTCCCGTGCCGTGCCCCAACACCGCATCAGTGCGTCCTCGGCGGGACGGGCGCAGGCGAACTCCACGCCGACTCCGACCTCGGCCCATTCGCCGCCGGGCGCGCCGACGAGCATCGCCTCCAGGTTGCCCCAGCAGTGCAGGGTCTTGTCGGTGCGGACCCCGCACGCCTGGTCGGGTCCGACCGAGACCTGCTGGTAGGACCCCAGAGGCGCATCGGGCGCGTCCTTGCCCCAACAGCGAACCGCACCGCCGCTGGTCACCGCACAGGCGTTCTCGCCCCGGGCGTCCACCTGGGTGAAGACCCCGGACGGCGTGCTCTGGATGCCGTACTCACGGCTTCCCCAGCACTGCAGCCCGCCGGCGATGGTGATTCCGCAGGTATGGGCCTTCCCGGCACTCACCGTGCGGAAGATGCCCGAGGGCGGCTTGCTCTGCCCATCGTCGTCGCTGCCCCAGCATTTCACCGTGCCGTCGGTGACGATCCCACAGGTGTGGTTCTCCCCGGCGCTGACCTGCACGAACCTCGCGCCGGGCGAGGAGGTCTGCCCCTGATCGTGCTTGCCCCAGCAGATCACGTACCCATCGTGCTTGATGGCGCAGCTGTGGTGCGGACCCGCGGTGACCTGGCTGTAGGTGTCCCAGAGCAGCCCTGCGCACGCCAGGGAGAGGAGGGCCGATACCACGACAGCGACGCGGAGTTTCACCAATCTTCCATCCCGCTTTGGTTGGGCAGGTCTCCCAGTTGGTAGGCTCCCCAGTATACGGGAGGTGCCCATGGCGGTGGGTGTGGACCTTGTCACCGGTGCGCTGGGGTTCAGCGCGTCCCATGTCATCCGCCACCTGCTCGCCCGGGGGCGAAAGGTGGTGGGTTTGGATCTCCCGAACGCCCTCGACAACGCGTCGCGCAAGGCGATGCTCGCCACCACCGGGATCGATTGGGACCACCCGGACCTCACCCTGGTCCCCGGGAACCTGCTGCAGCCCGCCTCCCTCGACGCCGCCTTCGCGTCGCCGGTAGAGCGGGTGTTCCACGTCGCGTCGCTCTACGACTACAGCGCTTCCCTCGAGCGCCTGCGCGCGGTGAACGTCCACGGGACGATCCACCTGGTGGAGAAAGTGCTCGACCACGGAGTGGATCGGTTCGTCCACTGGAGCACGTGCGGTGTGTTCGGGAAGCCCTACCCCGCCCGGTTTCGTGGGAAGAACAACCTGCCGTTCTCCGAGTCCTCCTCCTCCCCCCGGAATGCCCCGATGGGGGCCGAAGGGCCCGAGGGAACGCACCTCGTGAACGCGTACTCGGTCTCCAAGTGGGAGCAGGAGCAATTCATCTGGCAGATGCACCGCGAGGAGGGTCTGCCGGCGACCGTGATCCGCCCGGCGCCCATCTACGGGCCCGGCAGCGACTATGGCCACGGAGGCATCATCCTCGCGATCGCCCGGGGCTGGCTGCCCGCCATCCCCAAGGACGCCCGCAACTACATCACCGCTTCGGTCCACGTGGAGGACCTGGCCCGCTTTGGCTGCGCCATCGCGGAACGCGCGGACGCGGTGGGCGAGGACTACAACGTGGTGGACAACAGCATCGTCAGCTACCACGAGTTCCTCCACTACATCGCACTGCTCACCGGTCGAAGGCTGATCGACCTCCCCTTCGTCACCCAGTCCATGATCCGCCCCGTGTTCCAGGGTCTGGCGTGGGCATGGACCGAGGCGGAGCGCCGGATGGGGATTCCCCGTGTGCGGGTGCTCGAGGTGCAATCCGCCACCTACATGGCATCCAGCTATTGGCTGTCCAACCGAA
>JAFDJI010000671.1 GCA_019307545.1 Deltaproteobacteria bacterium
GGTCACAGAACCCCACCCCGGGGACGGGCGATGCCGAAGCCCACCTTCCACAACCTCCCCGACGACAAACGCGAGCGGATCCTCGAGATCGCGATCGAGGAGTTCTCGACCTACGCCTACGCCGACTTCTCCATCTCCCGATTCGTGGCCCGGGCCGAGATCGCGAAGGGAAGCTTCTACCAGTACTTCGAGAACAAGCTCGACCTCTTTCGCTGGCTGATGTGGAACGTGGCGGGCCAGCGGAAGCTCGAGTACATCCGCGCGCACCCCCCTCCCCCCGGGGCGGACCTGTTCACCGCCCTGGAGTACATGTCGATCGCGGGCCTGAAGTTCGGCCTCGCCAACCCCCGGCTCTCGGCAGCCGCCGCCGGGATCTGGACCCCGAGCGCCGACCCTGAGCTGAACGCCCCACGCGAAGAGCTGATGGCGATGGGGTTCCGGAACATGCGGGCCATGCTCGCCGAAGCGGCGGCCGCCGGCCAGGTCCGCCCCGAGGTGGACCTGGACACGGCCACCCACCTGCTCATCACCGTCATCCAGCGGGTGCTGGACGCCGAGCTGATGCGCCGGATGGGGGTCGACGTGATCCAGTTCTGCGCCCATCCGGAGCTGGCCGAGCAGTTCTCCGAGGAGGAGCAGCGCACCATGGTCCACGAGATCATGGACGTGCTCCGGTATGGTCTGGCGACCACCATGAGCGATGGCAAACCCCATCGCTGGAGCGACCACCTGAGCCTCACGCCCAACAAGGGCGGGGACCGAGGAGGCACACCGTGAGAATCTTCAAGATGGCCTGGCGCAACGTGTGGCGGAACTACCGCCGCTCGGTCATCACCATCGCCGCGATGACCATCGCGCTCGTCGTCGAGCTGCTCTACTCCGGCCTCATCACCGGACTGCTCATCGGGATGGAGGAAGACGCCATCGCCCTCGACAGCGGCGACATGCAGGTCTCCACCCCGGTCTACCTGACAAAGCCCTCGCTCTACGAGGTGGTCGAGGACCACGAGTCGATCATCGAACAGGTCGAGGCCAAGGGCTACCGGGCCAGCGCCCGCCTGTTCAGTGGCGGACTCGCGGCGTCGGGGGAGTCATCCGCCGGGGTGGGCTTCATCGGGGTCGATCCCGTGCGCGACACCACCGTGCTCGAGCTGAACCAGTACATCGGCGAGGGCGAGTGGCTCGACGACTCCGATCCCCTCGGGGTCGTCATCGGAAGGGGCCTCGCGAGGACCCTCGACCTGGAGCTGGGTTCCGAGGTCGTGGTGTTGTCCCAGGCCGCCGATGGAAGCGTGGCCAACGAGCTGTTCACCGTCCGAGGCATCCTGATGACGGTGGCGGCGACGATGGACCGCGCGACGATCCTGATGACCGAGAAGACCTTCCGCGAGCTGATGGTCCTGCCGGCCGGCGCCCACAAGATCATGATCCGGCGTCCGGTGCGCTCGGATCTGGTCGTGGCGGGCGACGAGGTCCGCGCGATGCTTGACCTGCCGCCCGCCGCCGAGCAGAACGCCGCCGAGCTCGAGGCGAAGGTGTGGGCCCTGACCCATCCCGACGAGCCACCCATCGAGCTCGCCGAGTACCCGGTGGCGGTGAAGACCTGGAAGGAGCTCAACGTTTTCCTCGCCCAGTACCTCGAGAGCGTGGAGAGCATCATCGTCATCCTCTACCTGATCATCTACCTGGCCGTGGCCATCCTGATCCTCAACGCGATGCTGATGGCGGTCTTCGAGCGCATCCGCGAGTTCGGCGTGCTCAAGGCCATCGGGTACGGCCCGGGCAGGGTGCTGTCCCTGATGGTCATCGAGGGCCTGCTACAGGCCGTGGTCGCCTGCGTGGTCGGGGCGATCATCGCAGCACCGTGCATGTGGTACCTGTCGACCTACGGCATCAACGCGGGCGCCATCGGCGGCATGGAGATGTCCGGCCTGACCATGCCCGCGATCTGGATGTCCTACTACTCGGTCGAGACCTCGAGCCTCCCGGTCTTTCTGTTGTTCTTCATCGTACTCGCCGCGGTGATCTACCCGGCCCTCAAGGCAGCGTGGATCAGCCCCATCGAAGCCATGCACCACCAGTAGGAGGCGCAAAATGAAGGGACTCAAGCTCATCTCCCTGGCCTGGCGCAACCTCTGGCGCCACAAGCGCCGCACCATCCTGACCCTGATCTCCATTGCCCTCGGGGGCTTCCTCGCGGTGATGATGACCGGGATGCAGGACGCCACCTGGGTGGACTTCATCGACTCCGCCGCCCGCTTGGGCTCCGGCCACATCACGGTCCAGCACCCGGAGCACCTGGACAAGCCGACGCTCTCCCGCACGGTCACCGAGACCGCCGACAAGCGCGCCACCGTGGAGACCGACGCGGACGTGGCCGTCGCGGTGGAGCGAACCACGGGCCAGGCGATGCTCGCCACCGCGAGCGACAGCTTCGGCGCCTTCTTCATCGCCTACGACCCCACCGTGGAGACCGAGTACACCCTGGAGTGGACCGACGGGCTGATCGCGGGCGAGCTGTTCACGGCACCGGACGACGACGGGATCATCCTCGGGAGGCTCCTGGCCAGGAACCTCGACGCCGAGCTGGGCGACAAGGTGGTCTTCACGCTCACCGACAAGAACGGCGAGATCGTGAGCGGCATGCAGCGCCTCTCGGGGATCATCACCAGCGGCTCCGACGCCACCGACGGCGCCCTGGTGTTGCTGCCCATCGACACCGTGCGCGACGTGGTGGGCTACGACCCGACCGAGAGCACCCAGGTGGCGATCTTCCTCAACAACGGGCGCCGCACCCTGACGGCCTCCGAGCGCATCGACGCGCTGATCGGACCCGAGGCGGCGGTGCTCACCTGGGACCAGATGCAGCCCGAGATCAAGACCTTCATCGCGATGAAGAAGGGTGGTGGCGCCGTGATGAACATCATCATCGGCCTGCTGGTCGCCGCGGGCATCTTCAACACCATC
>JAFDJI010000672.1 GCA_019307545.1 Deltaproteobacteria bacterium
CTGGCCGGACTGGATGTCGTGGCTGGGGTGGCCCGGGAAGGCGCCCCAGGTGCACTTCATGAGGAAGCCCATGATGCCCCACAGGTTCACCCCGACCGTGCCGTAGCGCAGGTTCGCCACCGCGCGATCCACGGCCGCCCGAAGCTCGGGGTCCCGCAGGCTGGCGGGGTGGACGAGCAGGGTGGCGGTGAGCGTGCCCAAGACCCGTTCGTTGACGAAGGCCACCGCCTCGTCGACGAAGTCTGCGGGACTCGGTGCCTCCAGGGCGGTCTCGGACATCAGGGAGCAGAAGGCCTCGCGGGTGAAACAGGGGTCGTCTTCGCCGGCGGGATCGACATCCGAAATCAGCGTCCACGGGAGGGCTCCCGTGGGCGGGTCGCCAAACTGTTCGGCTTCCGGATGTGCCTGGACGAAGTCCCGGTGGATGGCCTCAGCGCCCGGGTAGTAGGCTTTGCGCGGAGCGGTTTCCCGAAAGACCCGGCGCATGACGTCCAGAAGCGCCTGCCGATGCTCCCAGCCCCGATGCTGCACGATGACCCGAGTGCTGAGGCAGTTGAACCCGGCATTGAAGGTGATCATCGAGGCGAGGTGCTCGCCCTGGTAGGCCAGGTCTCGGGCTGACCACGGGCCGGGGACCACGATCACCGGGCTCAGGTTCCCCAACTCGCAGGAGAAGGGCTTCGTTACGATGGGCCGCCGCTCGGCCTTGCGCTTTCTGCCCTCCTCCCCGACCCCGAACACGATGGCCTCGTAGGTCTTGTCCGATCCGGTGAGATGGAGGTCGTCCACCAGTTCGTGCTGGATCAGGTACGCGCCCTCGGCCGCCCCACCGCTCACCACCCGCAAGAACCCCGCCTCCACCAGCGCCCGGAAGGCCTCCTCGATGAGGGGCCGCAGGTAGTCGTTGACCGGGTTGCACTTGAGAATGACGACCCGGTGCTCGCTGAAGAGCTTGTGCAGCACGTCCCCTGGGCCAAGGTTGGAGAAGTTGCCGGCGCCGAGGACCAGCGAGACGGAACCGTCGCCCTCAGGAGGTCGACAGACGGCGGCATGGGCGTCCGGGAACGCCTCGAGCGACAACTCCGGGTCGAGCCACACCTCTCCGGTCTGTCCCATGTAGAAGAGGCGGTCGTAGGTGTTCCCGGGGAACACCCGGGCGACCACCTGGCCGTCTGGCCGCGCGATGATTGGACCGGGGATGCGTGGCCGACCCACCGCGATGATGTCCCTATAGGCCTCCCGGAGGCAGCTCAACAGGCGCATCACCACCGCGAACGCGCCCCACTCCTCTCCCACGCGCGAGGAGGCCGGATCGATCCCCTTGGCCTCGGCGCACGCTGCCACCCAGCGCTCGGCCACCCGGAAGAGGTCGTTGCTGATCTGCTCGAGCAGGGCGAGGCGCTCCGCGGCGGAGGTCTGGACCCATGTGCCGCGGGCACCGTGCAGCGCTTCGAGGGCCGCGTCGAGCTCCGACCGCGTGTCCGAGGCGAGCTCGCCAGGAGCCTCCGAGAAGACCGCCGAACCCCGCTGGATGGGCGTCGTCGTATTGCTTCGGACCTCCGAACCCGCACCGCTTGTCTCGTCTATCGCCATCGCCGCCCCCTGCAGTCTTGATGTCGGTCCGAGCGCTCACCACGCCCGAGTGGGGCGGAGCCTACCATGTTGACCGGAAAGGCACCTGTGAGGAACGGTATTGGTTCACACAGGCATTACGCGGTCCCACATCGGTCAGGCTACCCTCATCGCCGCGACCCGTTCCTCCGAGGCGCCGAATGCTCCCCACCTGTCCCGTCCCGTTTTCAGTGGCTCCAACCCGTCACCGAACGATTGCGGCACTGTGGCTCGTCGGCCTGTCCCTGTTGGCCGTCGGCTGCACCCCAGAGGGCACGGTCCGAAGACCGTTCGGGCTGGACACCAGCATGAACGACACCGCGGGAGACGACACCGCCGGAGACGACACCGCCGAAGTACCCCTGCAGGCGTTCTCCTTCGCGTTGTTCGGCGACAACCAGTTCTCCACCACGAGTTGCACCTCGGGCACCCCGGAACGGATGGCGATCCCCGAGGCCATCCGCGACCTGGACCCCACCTTCGTGCTCCACACTGGCGACCTGATGGACCACGGCTACGAGGACGGCGCCTACGACCACTTCGCGTCCTGCTACGCCGACCTGTTCGCCGAGACCCCCTTCTTCCCTACCGCGGGCAACCACGACATGGGAAACGGGGCCATCTGGGACTACAAGGACTACCTCGAAAAGCAGCTCTTCATCGACAATCCCGCCGCATGGGCGGGTGACTACGATGCCGACTTCACCGTGGCCTATGAGGACGACCCCAACGCGTACTCGACCAGCTTCAGCGACAAGACCCACCTCGATTCCGTGCCCAGCGGCGTGTCCTGGGAGACCTTCTACGCGATGAAGCATGGCAACGCGCTTCTGATCTCCTTCGAGCAGGGCACCCGGTGGTGGTCGAACACCCCCAAGACCTGGCTCGAGGGCCACCTGGCCGCGGCGAAGGCCGACCCGGACATCGACCACGTGTTCGTGACCATGCACCACCCGATGTACTCCACCAAGATGGAGGAGGACTCCGATAGCGAGTGCGTGGGGCCGGTCCGCGGGTACTACGAGTCGCTCTTCCGCGACTACGACGTCACCATGGTCTTCGCAGGGCACACCCACATCTACGACCGCTTCTACGTCCCCGACGACGGGACCCCCACCCGCGTGTTGCCGCATCCGGATCCCTACGCCCACGACCGCGACGCGGTCCATTACCTGGTCTCCGGGGGAGGCGGCGGGCCGTTGCGCGAGGGGTGCGACCCGATGCCGGAACCCCGGGAGGAGTACAGCTACCCGTACTCCCAGGCCCGTGGCTGCGGCTACCACTTCGTCCACGTCCAGGTGGTGGGACCCGCGCTCACCGTTCGGATCATCGGGGTCGAGGGGAGCAGCG
>JAFDJI010000673.1 GCA_019307545.1 Deltaproteobacteria bacterium
AGTTAGGTTCGTGAGGCCGATTCGAGTCCCCGCACGCCGGGCGCACGGGACCGAACGAGCAGCTTCGGCTGGAGGGTCTGGATGGCGCGTTGTGTCGCTGGCGGACCGATGACGATTGCGTGGACCGCCATCCAGGCCCCGCAGTGACAGCGGAGCGACTCGACGCCGAAGACACGGAAGAGCAACTGCGCCCATGGAATCCATCGACCTCGCCATGTCGACCGGTCCCGCTCGGGCCGCGTCCGCCGGACCCCGGGTGAGCCGTCCCGCTCACCGCCGCCGCATGCGCCAGGCGAACACCGCCAGGGCGAGGGCCAGCAGAACGAGGCCGTAGAGGAAGCTCCCCAGGACCGGCAGCCACACAGCCTCGTCAGTGAACGCTGCCCCCATGCTCACCTGCGACGGGAAGTGTGCAGGGAGGCTCTTGATCACGAACCGGTTCTGCGCGTCGGCGTACCAGACCGGGTTCTGGAGCCAGCCGGAGTCGATGTTGGTCATCAGGGCGACGAACAGGATGCCTTCGAGCTCCTTGCGCAGGATGGTCCCGACCAGCAGACCGTAGCAGCCATAGACCCAGCCCCCCATCACGAAGCCGAGCAGCAGGAGCCCGAACCGCTGCACGTCGAAGAACACCAGGGGTAGCGCCGCCGCCACGTACAGGGCCACCGCCAGGGTGACCACCAGCAGGACCGCCAGCTTGGACGCCACCAGCTCCCGGGCCCGGTACCCGCACAGCACCAGTCGCTGGTTCACGTCCGCGTCGCGCTGGATCAGCTTCAGCGCGATGAAGCTGGTGAGCAGCCCGGTCGCCGCGAGCCCGATGAACACCACGGCCTCCTGGCGCTGTGGCACCTGCACCACCAGGTCCTCGTCGATGGAGCCGAGTTGGAAGGCGATCGGATCCACGGTCGTGGTCAGCCCCGCCACGGCGTAGAACACGGTGGGGATGAGCACGAGCAGGAGTAGGACCAGGCGACCGCGCAGGACCTCCCGGGCGGTCATCACCACGCCGGTCCACAGGTAGCTCATCCGCATGACATCACCCCCCGCTCCAGGGTGTAGATCCGGTCGAACCGCCCCTGGTCGTGCAGGAAGTGGGAGACCACCAGCAGATCGAAGCCCGCATAGGGCTCATCGAGCACCACCACGTCCGGGTCGTGGAGCAGGGCGAGTGCGAGGTTCAGCTTCTGGCGCGTGCCCCCGGAGACCTCTCGCACCAGGTGGTCGAGGTAGGGCTCGAACCGGTACCGGGCGAGCAGGGCGTCCAGGCCCGTCGGCCAGTCCTCCAGACCATAGGCGGTGGCGAAGAACCGGAGGTTCTCCCGCACCGTGAGGCGCTCGAATACCAGCGAGCGCTGCGGGCAGTAGCCCACCCGGCCGCGCAGCTCGACCTCGCCCCCATCCCGGCCCAGGCGACCGACGAGGATCTCGAGCAGAGTGGACTTCCCGGAGCCGTTCTCCCCCACCACCCCGACCAACTCGCCGGCGCACAGCTCAAGGCTGGAACCGCGGAGGACCCGGTTGGAGCGGTAGGCCTTCGTCACGTCCCGCACGGACAGCAGGGACCTCGCGGGTGCGAAGAGAGGGCTCGGTTCAGTCATCGCTCACCTCCGCCAGGGGCGCCACGTAGATCCCCACCCCTGCGAGCACACCGAATCCGAGATGCCCGCCCCTCGGCACCCGGCACACCCGACCACGGGGCAGGCCGTCGACGGTCTCCACTGGGACGACCGGGTCGTCCTCCGCGTGGACGAGTAGCCACTGCCTTTCGGGCGGCTCGAGGGGCGGCCAACTCGCCAGCGCCTCCTCCAGGGCCCGCTGCGACAGCGTGGTTCCACCGAGCGCGCGGCGGTGCTGCATCCCGTAGTAGGTCCGGATCAGCCAGGTATGGGCCAGGTGTGCTGCCAACGCCGCCGGATCCCGGATGCCGCTGAAGCCCACCACCCGGGCGAGCGCACTACAGGGGGCGCTCCAGGCCGCCACCAGGCCCGCCGACAGCGCCAGCACGTCCACCGATCCCCCGAGCATCGTCGCGACGGCACCCAGCTCTCGTCCGGGCTCGTTCGGGTCGAGCCGAGGCGGGCCGGCGAGGGCAATGGTGGGTCTCGCGAGCCGATCCTCGAGGAGGGCGACCGGACGACCGGTCTCCGAAGCCGCCACCCGTGCGATTCGGAGGAACAGACCCTCGTCCAGGGTGGCGTACAGCCCGGGAACCACCAGGATGGGGCGTCCCTCGCCGTGGCAGCGCAGCACCCGCCGCGGCGTACCCGCGGCATCGACGACCTCCACTCGGAACCCGCGCGGCAGGGCGAGGGGTCGGTAGCGCTCCCGCGCGGTCAGCCACAGGCCCCGGTTCCACGGGCCCCGGGGGGCGGCGGCGAGTGCGTCGGTGATCCGGGCCCGTGCCCGCTCCAACCAGGTCGGGTGGACGCTCATCTCAGGTACCCCAGCGCCTGCAGCGTACTCGACGCCACTGGGTCAAGCTCGATGAGCGCGACGCGCTCGTCGGCGGTCGGGAGTGGGACGGCGAGACCGGTGAGCGTCCCGGAGAAGGGGGTGGCCTCGTCGGGGTCGGACGCCAGGTGGTAGCCGCGGTCCCCACCGTCCTCGGTGACCACCCGCTTTGTCGTGCCGCGCACAGCCATGGAGCGACGAGCGCGCACCGTCGTGTGGTCGTCGAAGGGGCGGAGTACCTGCCAGCCCGAGGTCAGGAAATCGGTGCGGAAGTGCTCCGCACGGGCGGTGCGTTCGGCTTCGGCCGGCTCACCCGCGAGCACCGGGGCGAGGTTTCGTCCCTCGTTGGGAGGGCCCGCCACCTCCGCGAGGCCGCACACCGTCGGCACGACGTCCACCAGAGACACCGGGGCGGGGACTGTCTGGCCCGCCACCACGCCCGGTCCCGCCACCACCATGGGCACTCGCACCAGCGGCTCGTAGAGGCCGAGGTTGTGCCCCCACATCCCCCCGTGCTCCCCGAGCAACTCGCCGTGGTCCGACACCGCGATCACGATGACCTCCGGCCCCAGGATCTCGAGGAGTTCACCCAGGTACGCGTCTACCGCCGCGGTGGCCCCATCGAGCAGGTCCATCGTCGGCGCACGCTGGTCCTCGGGCACTTCGGTCCCGAACACCTGGGCCATATGGGAGAGCTCGCCGATCCTCTCCAGATCGGCGTCCGTGAGGCTCGGGTCGACGAACGCGCGTCGCCACCTTCGCTGCACTTCCTGGTAGGGCGCGTGGGCCTCCATGAGGTTCACCAGCACGAAGAAGGGGCGGCCCGGGTCCCGGGCAGCATGCCAGCGACGTAGGCCATCCACCACCTCACGCCCACCCTTGTCCCGATCCGGCGCGGCGAACCGGTGCCAGACCCGCCACCCGAACAGCGCCTCGCGTAGGGTGTAGCGCCGCCAGGCCTCGTGGAACGTGGTGAAGCCCCGCCCCAGCCCCGTCCCAGGCGCGACCAGGGGGTTCGCGGAGAAGGCGGCCGTCTGGTAGCCGGCGGCCCACAGGACCTCGGGCAACATCGGCACGTCGTTGGGCAACGCCAGGTGCTCGTAGTGGGCGCCGTGCACCGAGGGGCGCAGCCCGGTTAGCAGGCTGGCGTGGGCCGGGAGAGACCAGCACGAGGTGCTGTAGGCCCGCGAGAAGACCGTGCCCCGGTCCGCAAGGGAGGCGAGGTTCGGGGTGGTGTCGCGGTCGAGTCGCTCCAGAGACGTGCGGTCCGCGCGCAGGGTGTCGAGCACCACCAGCGCCACCGAGACCCCCGATGCGCTTCCTTCCGCCGGTGGTGCTCCGGGGGGGATCGGGCACTGCAGCACTGGTGACAGCGCCCATAGGGCAACCGCGAGGGCAGCCGGCCAAAGGACCCGATGGTGGATC
>JAFDJI010000127.1 GCA_019307545.1 Deltaproteobacteria bacterium
CCGGTGTCGCCGGTGTCGCCGGTGTCGTCGGTGATATCGGTGTCTCCGGTATCGTCTTCGATTCCGGAGTCCGCACCCTGTTGGTAAAGGTTGCCACCGTTGCATGCGGTAAGGGCGAGGACTATGCCGAACCAGAAGTGCGAACGCATCGCAGATCTCCGATATTTTCTTGAGAGGCGGCCCGGAACGTCTGGATCTCGGGCCATAAGAACGCGCTGAATACCATATGAATTGCCCCACCCGCAAGGAGATTCTCGTGCATGCCGATCTCGTGGTTCGAGACGTCGAGGTAGTTCTCACGATGGTTAAAAGAGGCCCCGCCGGGCGACGTCGTGGTGGACGGGTCGGGGTGTGTGGGGCTGCCCGGGCTGGTGGATTGCCACACCCACGCGGTGTGGGCGGGGAGCCGGGCGGAAGAGTTCAAGCGCCGGTTGGCCGGCGAGCGGTACACGGACATCCTCGAGGCGGGTGGCGGCATCCTTTCGACGGTTCGCGCAACCCGGGCCGCGGACCTGGAGGCATTGGCCACCCTTTGCGCCTCCCGTCTTCAGAAGATGCGGCGCCGCGGGGTGACCACGGTGGAGGTGAAGAGCGGATACGGGCTTGCTCCCGAGGCGGAGGAGCGCCTGCTTCGCGCGGCACGAGAGGCCGGGCGACGCGCTGGGATTCGGGTACTCACGACCTTCCTCGGGGCGCACGCAGTCCCGGCAGAGCACCGAGATGACCGGGCCGGGTACCTCCGCGAGGTCATCGAGGACCAGCTTCCTCGGGTGGCCGAGTTGGCGGACTTCGTGGATGTGTACGTCGACCAGGGTGCGTTCACCGTCGAGGAGGGGCGGGCCGTGCTGGAGGCCGGGCAGCAATACGGTCTTGGCCTGCGCGTCCATGCCGAGCAGGTGGCCCACACAGGGGCGGCGGCGATGGCCGCGGCATTGGGGGCGACCAGCGCCGATCACCTCGAGCGCATCGATGCTGCCGGAATCGAGGCCCTGGCGGCGCACGGCATGGTGGCTGTGCTCCTCCCGGGCGCCATGCTGTACCTCCGCGATGCTGCTCCGCCGGTAGCGCGCCTGCGGGCCGCGGGGGTGCCGATGGCGGTCGCGACCGACCTGAACCCCGGCACGTCTCCGGTGGATGACTTGTGGACCTGTGCCACCCTCGCGTCCGTCACCATGGGCCTCACAGTCGAAGAGGCTCTCCTCGGCATCACCGCCAACGCGGGTCGGGCGCTGGGACGTCCCGACCTTGGCGTGCTTCGTCCCGGAGCGGCGGGGGACATGGTCCTGGTGGAGACGCCTCCCGGGGAGCCGACGGACCCGGAAGCACTGATCCAGTACCTGGGACCACCGAGCATTCGTGCGGTGATCCACCGCGGGCGAATCGTCGAAGGGCGCTGCTGACGCCGGGCTCGCCGGCGGAAGCGCTCCACCCTCCTCGCCGCCTACGGCGTTCCCCTTGCGTCGCGCGAGCGCGACGCGGGGTCCCCTGGCCTCGAAGCGGCGCGTACGGGTTGGAGTGCTTCCGCCTGCGCCCGGCTTCCCATCGCCGTGGATGGGAACAGCCTGCGGGACGGATCGACGACCACCGGGAGTGGATCCCAGCGCCGCCACACCACCAGAAGTGGATCCGAGCGCTCCCACGCACCCACCGGGAGTGGTCAGTCGCGTCCACAGGCCCCTGTGCACGCGACGACGATCTCTCTGCGACGGCGACTCGGGGGGGCTAGGCTTTCGCCTTGTCGGTGACCTCCTCGGCCTCTGCCACCTTTTCGGTCGGGTCCTCAGCGATCTTCTGGGGAGGTGTCACGTCGACCAGGTCCGAGTCGTCCTTCTGGGCGTCGCGGAAGTTCTTGAGCGCTTTGCCGAGCGCGGAGAACGCCGTCGGGAGCTTCCCCGCGCCGAACAGGACCAGCACGAGCATAAGGACGATGCCGAGCTCCCACACGCTCGGGGTCCACATGGCGATCGGAATCATGGACGCTCCCGTGTTCAGCATGCCCGTTTTATCGCGTTGTCCCGCCGTCCGCTATGAAGGCCGCGTTCGCGGGCGGGAACGGCGATCGCCATACGCCAAACTCGGTGACCCATGCCGTGACCAACTCCGCCGGGGTCACGTCGAAGGCCGGGTTGTAGGCCGGGATGTCGGCCGCCCATCGCTGGTCCCCGAAGCCCCTCACCTCGTCGGGGTCCCGCTCCTCTATGGGGATTGAAGTGCCGTCGAGGCAGTCACGGTCCAGGGTGGAGGTGGGCATGCACACGTAGAAGGGGATCTCCCAGCGGGCGGCCAGCACGGCCAGGGCCAGGGTCCCGATCTTGTTGGCGGTGTCGCCGTTCGCGGCGACCCGGTCACAGCCCACCAGCACTGCGTCTACCTTGCCGGCGCCCATGAGGAAGGCCGCGGCGTTGTCGGTCACCAGCGTGCAGGGGATGCCGTCCTGTTGCAGCTCCCACGCGGTCAGCCGGGCGCCCTGCAGATAGGGGCGCGTTTCCCCGACCCACACGTGCACCCGTCTTCCGCTCTCCGCCGCCGAGCGGATCACCCCCAACGAGGTTCCCCACCCACCTGTCGCCAGGGCGCCGGTGTTGCAGTGGCTGTAGAGGTCGTGTGCGTCCTCCAGCAGCGCGGCCCCGTGGCGGCCCATGGCCTTGTTCACGGCCACGTCCTCCCGGTGCAGTGCCTTGGCCTCTTCCACGCGGCGCTCCGGGGGGACGCGATCGAGGCGCTCCAAGGCCCAGCGGAGGTTGGTCGCGGTGGGACGGCTCGCGAGGAGCAGGCGGCGTGCCTCCTCGACGTCGGCACCCTGTCGAGCCGCCAGGGCGTAGCCGTAGGCGGCGGTGATCCCAATGGCGGGGGCACCCCGAACGACCATGCCTCGGATGGCGTCGGCGGTCAGGGCGGCGGTCTCGCAGCGGATCCACCGCTCCTGCGCGGGGAGCAGACGCTGATCGATCAACTCGACCGCATCGCCGGTGAACCGAATCGCCTCGACCATCTCCCCCTCCTCGGAACGTGCCAAGGACGACAAAGGGCCCCACGCGTTGGGGCCCATCCTTCTCTTCCGAGAGCCCCCCCCGCCCGAAACCACCGCAAGAGATGGAGGAGACGCAAGAGCTTTGCCGGGTGCGAAACCGGCGGAGGAGGCTGTCTCGGACAGTCGCCCGTAGGTGACTCGATATACTATTATCAGATGAACGGGCCTCTGGAGGCAACCTTTTTTGTCACACCACGCGATCGTTGCGCGGTTTGTTGTGGTTGGGCCCGCAAAGAGTAGACGAGGGGAAATCCAGCAGTTACACTCCCTGTGTCACGGCCCTGGTGGGCTGGAATCGCTTTAGCCCGGGGATTTCTTCCCCGCAGGTCTCCACTCCCGCCCCCGTGTGCATCTCCCACCAAAGCGATTTGCCGTGGGGGACGCATGAGGAGC
Source organism: Deltaproteobacteria bacterium (assembly GCA_019307545.1). GTDB lineage: Bacteria > Myxococcota_A > UBA796 > UBA796 > JAFDJI01. Next base: position 3,425 of record JAFDJI010000127.1, read on the forward strand.
ACGGAGGGCGGGAGCATGGAGGCCAGGCAATACATCTCCTCATAGAAGGGCCGATGCAGTGCATCGGCCCTTCTTATTTCTGCGTGTCCAGTCGCCCGACGCCGCGCAGGGCGGGCGGGACCTGTGGGGCGCCGCGCCGCCAGGGAGCCACGATCCAGCTGAGGACGAGGCCCAACGCGCACAACAGGACGAACCAGTCCCCGAATCGCCGGTAGGGCGTGGGGATGTTCGCCATGCGGACGCGGAGGACCAGGTTCTCCCGGGTGAAGGGGCGTGTCTCGCCGTAGATGCGCCCGTGGGGTTCTACGACCATGGAGATGCCGGTGTAGCCGGAGCGGATGAGTGGGATCCCCAGCTCAGTAGCGCGGGTTGTAGCCAGCATCGCGTGTTGGTGGGGGGCGGCGCTGTCCCCGAACCAGGCGTCGTTGGTCACGTTTACCATCACATCGGGCCGAGGGAAGCGACGGCACAGGGACGGCAGCACCGCCTCGTAGCAGATCGGCGCGGCGATCCTCCAGGACTCCCCGACCATGACGTTGGGTTCCGTGCCGGCGCGGAAGTCGCCCGGCCCCTTGATGAGGTCCCTCAGCCACGGAAAGACGTTGGCCAGGGGCAGGTACTCCCCGAAGGGAAGGGGGACGACCTTGTCGTATCGGCCCAGCACGGCCCCGTCCCGCCCGAAGAGGTACACCGAGTTGTGGGCCTCGATCCACCTGTCCGCGCCTCTCCCGTGCCGCACGACGGTTCCGCCGCCGATGAGCATCTCGAAGCCACCGGTGCGGGCGAGGCGGGCGATCACCTCGTACACCGAACCCTCGTGGACGTTGTAGGGGCTGGCACCTTCGGACCACACCACCAGGTCCACGTCCCCCGGTTCGATGGCGCTCGCGAGTAGCTGCGTCTCGCGAACCCAGTCGTGAAAAGTCTTGCGGCGGCTCTGCGAGAACCGGTGGGTCATCGTCTTGTCGGTCTGGATGATCCCCACGTTGATGGTGGGAGCTTCCGCGAGGACGCGCTCGACGCGCTCGTAGCGCAGGCTCCCCCAGATCACGACCGCCGACGCCACCGCGACCGCGACCGCCACCCACCGGGTCGGGAACGGCCGCCCTTCCCGGCGGCGGTAGATCACCTCGCCGAGCGCACAGTTCACGAAGAACAGCAGGTAGGTGAGCCCCCAAACCCCGGTGACGCTCGCCAACTGCCAGGTAGGCGGGAAGCGGTACTGGCTCACCCCGTGGTTGTACGGGAAGAGGATCACGTACATGGAGAGGTACTCGATCACCACCTGCAGGGCCGGGAGCGCCAGGATCCACCCGTCTCCGAGTCGCCGCCGCAGGGGATGCACCGCGGGCCACAGCAGCAGGTAGGGCAACCCGAAGACCGCCGCGAAGAGCAGCAGGATCCCCCACGCCAGAGGCATCGGGATGTTGGAGAACGGGACGATGGATTCCACGATCCACCGGAAGATGAGCCCCACCCCCACCAGCCCGTAGAGCCATGCGTACCAGCGGTTGGCACGCGGGGTCTCCTCGCGCAGCACCCACAACATCGGCAGGTAGGCGACCCAGTGCAGCCAGTGCAGGTTCATTGGTGTGGACAACAGCGACAGCAGCGCGGCCGAGCCGATGACGATCACCACGCGATCCAGGTCCCGCCACCGAGATGCGGGGGTGGCTGCCTGGTCGGCGTGGACGACTTCGGCGCTCGATTCGGGTGGCATACTCTGGCTTCCGCGTGACCGTCCCTCGGGGATACCCCCTGGGGCGTGTCGCGGCCACCCCCGGAGGACTGTCGTGTATCTACCGATCGACCATCCCTACCGCGTACCCTTCGACGGATCGTTTCTCATCGCCGAGTCCCAACGCGCCAAGCCCGCCGATGCCCCGGGCGACAAGGGCTGCCGGAAGCGGCTTGGGGGCCTGGCGAAGGAACTGCGGGAGCTACAGCGTCGGCTGTACGCGGAGAACAGGTGGGCCGTCCTGCTCGTGTTCCAGGCCATGGACGCTGCCGGCAAGGATGGGACGGTGCGCGCGGTGATGTCGGGGGTCAACCCGGCGGGATGCCAGGTCTTCGCCTTCAAGAAGCCAAGCCCCGAGGAGTTGGACCACGATTTCCTGTGGCGCACGGCCAAGCGGTTGCCGGAGCGTGGCCGGATGGGGATCTTCAACCGGAGCTACTACGAGGAGGTCCTCGTGGTGCGGGTCCACCCGAAGATCCTGCAGTACCAGCAACTTCCTGGGCCCATCGACCCCGAGGCGCTCTGGGAGGAGCGCTTCGAGTCCATTCGCGACCATGAGCGTCACCTCGCCGCGAACGGCACGGTGATCCTGAAGTTCTTTCTCAACGTATCGAAGGAGGAGCAGCGGCAGCGGTTCCTCGCCCGGATCGAGGATCACGAGAAGAACTGGAAGTTCTCCGCCGCAGACGTACGCGAGCGTGGCCATTGGGACGACTACATGCGCGCCTACCAGGAGTTGCTCAACGCCACCTCCCGGCCCTGGGCGCCCTGGTACGCGATCCCGGCGGACAGCAAGGCGTACCTGCGGATGGCAGTGGCCAAGGTCATCGTGGCCTCGCTGCGTGGCCTGGACCCGCAGTATCCGACGCTTCCCCCCGAGGAGACCGTCAAGCTGGAGGAGGCACGGCAGGGGCTGTTGGCGGAGGAGTAGGCATCTGGTCAGCTCGGCCCTGGAGGGATGTGTCCGGGGCCTGCGTGAAAACGAAAACGCCCGCTGCACGCAGCGGGCGCTTCGGTGTTGGCGTCCCGTAGAGAAACTGCCGACGCTCAGTCCTCGTCGTCATCCTCGGGCTTGTCCGCGATCATCACCTCGGTGGTGAGGAGGAGACCTGCCACGGACGCGGCATTCTGCAGCGCGTAGCGGGTGACCTTGGTGGGGTCGATGATCCCGAACTCGTACAGGTTGCCGTAACGAACTTCCTGGGCGTCCCACCCGAAGGCGCCTTCGCCGTCGCGAACCGTGTGGACCACGATGGACGCGTCCTCGCCGGCATTCTCGGCGATAACGCGCAGGGGATGCTCGCAGGCGCTGCGGATGATGTCGCGGCCGAACCGCTCGTCGCCCTCCAACTCCAGGTCGTCGAGTACCCGCACCGCGCGGAGAAAGGCCACGCCGCCACCGGGCACGATGCCCTCCTCGGCAGCCGCGCGCGTCGCGTTGAGCGCGTCCTCCACCCGGGCCTTCTTCTCCTTCATCTCCACTTCGGTCGCGGCGCCGACGTAGACCACCGCCACTCCGCCGACCAGCTTGGCCAGGCGCTCCTGGAGCTTCTCCCGATCGTAGTCCGAGGTGCTGTCCTCGATCTGGGTCCGGATCTGCTTCACGCGGGCCTTGATGTCGGACGGGTTGCCGCCGCCGTTGATGATGGTGGTGTCGTTCTTGTTCACCACCACCCGCTCCGCCGAGCCCAGATCGCCGATGTCGACGGTTTCGAGCTTGATACCGAGGTCCTCCATGATCGCGCGGGACCCGGTCAGGGTGGCGATATCATCGAGCATCGCCTTGCGGCGGTCGCCGAACCCCGGCGCCTTCACCGCAACCGCGTTCATGGTCTTGCGCAGGGTGTTCACCACCAGGGTGGCCAGGGCATCGCCCTCGATGTCCTCTGCGATCACCAGCATCGGCCGCTGCTTTTCCGCCACCTTCTCCAGGAGGGGGAGCAGGTCCTTGATGTTGGAGATCTTCTTCTCGTGGAGGAGGACGTACGGGTTCTCGAGCACGCACTCCATCCGATCACCGTCGGTGATGAAGTACGGTGAGAGGTAGCCGCGGTCGAACTGCATCCCCTCGACGATCTCGCAGTACGTGTCGAGGCTCTTCGCCTCCTCCACCGTGATCACGCCCTCCTTGCCCACCTTGTCCATGGCGTCGGCGAGGATCTCGCCGATCTCGGCGTCGCCGTTGGCGGAGATGGTGGCGACCTGCGAGAGCTCGCCGGTGCCGCTCACGTCGCGGGAGATCTTCTCGAGCTCGGCCACCACCGCGGCGACGGAGCGATCGATTCCGAGCTTGATCTCCATGGGGTTGGCGCCGGCGGCCACCAGCTTGGACCCGGTGGCGTAGATGGCCTGCGCGAGAATCGTGGCGGTGGTCGTCCCGTCGCCCGCCACGTCGGAGGTCTTGGATGCGACCTCCTTCACCATCTGGGCGCCCATGTTCTGGAACCGGTCCTTGAGCTCGATCTCCTTGGCGACGGTCACCCCGTCCTTGGTGATGAGCGGGGCGCCGAAGCTCTTCTGGAGCACGACGTTTCGGCCCTTCGGACCCAGGGTCACCCGCACGGCATTCGTGAGGGTGTTGACTCCCACAAGGACGTCGCTGCGTGCCTTGTCGTGGAATTGGATTTGCTTGGCCATGTGAGTTTCTCCTGAAACGAAAGGCGGGCTATTCCTCGACGATGGCGAGGATGTCCTGCTCGCGGATGATCAGACGTTCCTCTCCGTCGAGCTTGATCTCGTCACCGCTGTACTTGCCAAAGAGCACGATGTCGCCGGGCTTCACGGTCAAAGGTGCCAGCTCGTTCTGCTTGGTGATCCGGCCCTGGCCGATTGCGATCACCTTGGCCTTCTGGGGCTTCTCCTTGGCCGACTCGGGGATGTGGAGACCCCCGGCGGTCTTTTGCTCGGACTCGAGCCGCTGCAACAGCACGCGGTCGTAGAGCGGACGGAAGTTGGCCATGGGTTTCTCCATGTGCGGGGTTTCCTGAAGGCAGAGAGGTACTCTGTGAAACAGAGGGATCCTCTGCTCGCGGCGGTTTGGGTATGCACGGGTCTGGCCAGCGTCAACCCCGCCTCGTTTGCCTGGACCCCTTGCCGCTCGGGGCGACCGTCCCTACCGTTGGGTTGAACCGCGTTGTGCGGGGCTCGTCCGACCACGACATTGAGGTTGACGGGTTGGCGGCGGCGCTTAGCTTCGCGCTGCGGCCTCTTCGCCCCGGAGCAGCCGGAGAGACGAAGAGTACAGCTTCGACCTGGAACAGATTGGATACGGGAGCGATCCTCATGGGCAAGATCATCGGAATCGACCTTGGCACGACGAATTCGGTCGTGGCGATCATGGAGGGCGACAAGCCCACCGTCATCGTGAACGAGGAGGGCCAGCGGACCACGCCGTCCGTCGTGGCCTTCACCAAGGACGGCGAGCGTCTGGTGGGGATCACCGC
>JAFDJI010000674.1 GCA_019307545.1 Deltaproteobacteria bacterium
AACATCCCGGTCCTTCCGGTCGTATTGTCCGGACATCAATACCTGCTCCCCAAGGGCGCCGTCATGCCGACCGCCGTCTACCAGCCCATTCGGATGAAGGTGCTCGAACCCATCGATCCGCAGGGCTTCTCCACGGCCCGCGCCCTGTCGAACCGGGTCCACCAAACGATGACCGAGGCCCTCGAGGAGATCCGGGTGCTTCCGGGCGTCCTGGCCCGCAGGGCTCCCCAGTTGGAAGAACGTACGTGAGCGAGGGCATGGCCGAGGTGATTCTCCGGGCCTCCCGTCGATACCGGCGCGCAGGGCGGTGGGCGCACGGGTTCGCCCAAGGGAAGATGTCCCGCGATCCCGTCTACGCCTCGGTGCTGGAGCAGATCCCCGAGGAGGGCGTGCTCCTCGATGTGGGCTGCGGCGAAGGCTATCTCCTGGCCCTGGTTCGAGCGCTGCAACCAGCTGTCCGCCTGGTGGGCCTGGACCACGACCCTCGGCGGGTGGAGACGGGACGGGTGGCGCTCGGGGATGAGTCCTCCTTGGAATTCCGGGTGGCAGACGCGCGCGAGGCCGAGTTGCCCTCGGCGGACGTCGTCACCTGTCTCGATGTCCTCCACTACATGTCGCCCCCCGAGCAGGATGCCCTCATCGAGCGCCTCGCCGCCGCTCTCGAACCTGGGGGTCTCCTGCTCCTCAGGGAGGCGCAGGCGGGCGCCGGGATCCGCTCTGCGGCAACGCGTTGGTCCGAGCGGATCCTGGTGGCCCTGGGCCGCCACAAGGGCGACGGGGTCTTCCTCCGTCCCCGAGCCGAGTTGCGGGACCGCTTGGAGGGGGTCGGGCTCCGGGTGGAGGAACGGGACTGCAGTGAGGGCACTCCCTTCGCCAATGTGCTCTTCGTGGCCCGGAGGGACCCGTGATCGCGGTGACTGGCGTCGGCGCGGCGAGCGTGCTGGGCTGGGGCGCTGAGGCGCTGTTCGACGGCCTCCTCGCGGGACGCGCGCCGTTCTCCGCGGCGCCGTGGGGTTCGGAGGGGACCGCGGCGCGCCTCCCCGACGAACCCGTTGCGGCCGCCATGGCGCTCGCCGCCGCGCGCGAGGCGCTGCACGGGCTCGACGACCCTGAGGGGCTGGCGGTGGTCGGTGGAAGCACTGCCGGGCACATGCGCCTGGGGGAAGTGGCATGGGAGGAGGTGCTGCGGGGCGGTATCCCGGACGACCGGACCCACTATGTGTGGCGACAGCTCTGCCACGAGCCCACCCGCCTGGTCCGCGATGCCCTGAAGGCGACGGGGCCGTGCCTCACCCTGTCGACCGCGTGCACCTCGGGGGCGGCGGCCATCGGGGTGGCGGCGGACCTGGTGACCGCCGGGCGCTCACGGCGGGCGCTGGCAATCGGCGTCGACGCGCTGTGCCGGACCACCCTGGATGGCTTCGGGTGCCTCGGCGTCCGCTCGACGCGCCCGTGCCGACCCTTCGACCGGGACCGCGACGGTATGAGCCTGGGGGAGGGTGCGGGGGCCCTCCTGTTGGAGGATCTGGAGACAGCGCAGGCACGGGGCGCCGTCCCCCTCGCGGTCCTGAGCGGCTACGGCAACGCCTCGGACGCCTACCACCTGACCGCCCCTCACCCCGAAGGCCGAGGCGCGAGGACCGCGATTCGCGCCGCGCTCGGAGCCCTGCCCGGCGCCACCGTGGACTTCGTCTGCGCGCACGCCACCGGAACAACGCTCAACGACCAGATGGAGGCCCGCGTGCTGCGGGAGACGACCCCCAACGCGGCGGTGGGGGCCTACAAGGGAGCGCTCGGCCACACCCTGGGCGCCGCCGGAGCGCTGGAGGCGGTGATCGCGGTCTTGGTCCTCCAGCGGGGACGGATCCCGCCCTCGACCGGTCTGGTGACCCCGGACCCGGCGGCGGATGGCCTCGACCTCGTCCGCGAAGCCCGGGAGGCGCAACCCACCTGGGCGCTGTCGGTGAACTTCGCCTTCGGCGGGAACAACACCGCCCTGCTGTTTCAGAGGGCGCCATGAGCGCGCACATCGCCGGGACGGCATACCGGGTACCCGGAAGCGGCCCGCTTCTGGACGACCTGCTCGCGTCTCGACCCCGGAGCGCGGGGCGATTCCTCGCCTGCGACGAGCCCATTCGCCCCGAGGTCATCGGCGCCGGCGCGTGGCGACGGATGAGTCGCCTGGGACGTCTCGTCACCCAGGTCAGCGCCCCCCTGCTCGCAGGTCGCGTCGACCTCGACACCCTCGCGGTGGTCTGGGGCACGGTGTTCGGCGAGTTGGGCCCCACGGGCCGCTTCCTGGATCGGCTGTTCACCGAGGGCGTCGCCAGCCCGCTCGCCTTTCAGAACTCCGTCTACAACGCGCCGGTCGGCCACCTCTCCAACGCGTTGGACCTCCGCGGAATGTCCGAGACCCTGTCCGCGGGCGGTGCCACCGGGCTGGCGGCGCTCGCGCGGGGGATCGACCTGATCGCGCTGGGGCGGGCCTCTTCCGTGCTGGTGGTCGCCGGAGACGTGCTCTCTCCGGGCGTTCGACGCTCCTGGGACCTGCTCGGGGTCGAGGGACCCCTCGGAGAGGCGGTCGCCGCGGTGCTCCTCCACGACGGCGAGGGGCCGGAGGTGTGCGTCGAGACCCAAGTGCCCGATGAAGCCCACGGCCCCCTCTTCGCGCGAGCGCGTGCCCTGCCCATCGAGGAGCCGCTCCGGAAGATCGCGGGTGCGATCCCACCCGAGGACTGCCTCGGCCTCATGCCCACGATGGGTCTGGTGGCCGTGGCCGCCCTGATCGAGGCCGGGCAGACGGGTAGGGTCGTGGAGCAGGATGGGACGACTTCCCTCGTCGCCCGGGTCGTGTCCCGTGGATGATCGGAGAGTGGTGGTGGAAATGTGGGCGGTACTGCTGGTGCTGTTGACGGCCGGTGGAAGCGCGTGGGCGGAGG
>JAFDJI010000675.1 GCA_019307545.1 Deltaproteobacteria bacterium
CGTGCCGCTCCAACAGGCTGCGAATGGCGAGCTTCGGCTCGATCCGGCAGCGGTGAACCGGCGGATCCTGGTCATCGACGACAACCCGCGCATTCACGACGACTTCCGAACCATCCTGGTCCGCGACACCGACGGGGTGGACTTCCTCCTCGACATGGAGGCGGAGTTGTTCGGCGAGCCAGAGCCACGCCGATCTCCAGAGGTGTCCTTCGAGGTGGACTCGGCCTACCAGGGACGTGAGGGACTGGAGTTGGTGCGCAGGGCCAAGGAAGAGGAACGGCCCTATGCCATGGCGTTCGTGGATGTCCGAATGCCGCCCGGCTGGGACGGAATCGAGACCATCAAGCGGATCTGGGAGGTCGACCCGGACCTCCAGGTGGTCATCTGCACCGCCTACTCCGACTACTCCTGGGAGGAGACGGTCGAGATCCTGGACCCATGCGAACGTTTCCTCATGCTGAAGAAACCGTTCGACACCGTGGTCGTCCGCCAACTCGCCCACTCCCTGACCGAGAAATGGCAGCTCTACCAGCAGGCGAAGCAGCAGCTCACCGACCTGCGACACGCAGTCGACGAACGCTCGCGGGATCTGGAACGGGCCCATCATCAGCTCCAACGAGAGGCGGAGGAGCGGCGGAAGGTGGAGACCGCGCTCCGCCGCGCATGGGAGCTCGAGCCGGAGGATCGCGCCGAAGACGAGATCGGGGCCCTGCAGGACTCCTTCACCGACCTCAACCAACTCCTCGCGAGCTACCAGGCACTGCTCTCCCGGGAAGTGAGACCCGGCGACCCCGACGCCCCGGTAGACACCGACCTCGATGACCTGCTCAGGGAGATCCCCGCGGCAGTCTCTCGGACCCTCACCGGCATCGATCAGGTCACGGTCATGGTGCGGGCACTCAAGGAAGCTGGTGTGGAGCCCTCCGAAGCCGAGCCGGACACCGTCGACCTCAACAAGATCGTGGCCGGCGCGCTCACCGACACCCTTGACGAGTACGTCTACGTGGCCGAGGTCGAATGCGACTACGGGCAGATCGAACCGACCAAGGGTGATGCCGGCGACCTTTCCGAGGCCCTGCGCATCCTCCTGGTGAACGCCGCGAACGCCATCTCGGGCGCGGTGGGCAACAGCGGGCAGAAGGGCACCATCCGCGTGCGCACGGCGATGGAGGGCGACCGTACGGTGATCTCGGTGAGCGACACCGGTGGCGGCATCCCCGACCAGATCGGAGACCAGATCTTCGAGCCCTTCTTCACCACCTGGGGCGGAGGGGGCCAGGGCCTTGCGGTCGCACGGAGCATCGTGGAAGAGAAGCACGGTGGCTCGCTCACCTACGAAACCGAGCTGGGGAAGGGCACCACCTTCCTGGTGAAGCTGCCACTCTAGGCGACGCCCCCGGTGCGCTGGCACGCAGGTGCGATAGGGACTCTCCACCAGGAGGGACCATGCACCGCCGCGCGCCGGACGCCTTCGATCCCGACGGACCCAAGGTACGCAAGCTGCGCCGCAGGATGCTGAACCGCTGGATCCTGCGCATGTACATGTTGCGATGGCTCCCGCTGGGCCTCATCGCGGGCCTGCGGGTCCGGACCCTTGATGGGAAGGTGGGCGAGGCGACGGTGCCCTACCGGTGGCTGACCACCAACCCCTTCCGTTCCACCTACTTCGCGGCGCTGTCCATGGCAGCCGAGCTTTCCCAGGGCGCCCTGGGCATGGCAGTGGTCGAGTCGGCTCCGGAACCGGTGTCCATCCTCATCGTGGGCATGGAGGCCGAGTTCGTGAAGAAGGCCACCGACCTCACCACCTTTCGCTGCGAGGGCGGGGAGCAGATGGCGGAAGCGGTGGTGAAGACGCTGGAGACCGGAGAGCCGGTGCGCATCACCCTCGAATCGGTGGGAAGGAACGAGTCGGGGTTGGAGGTGGCGCGGTTCCGCTACGCGTGGAGTTTCAAGCGCAAGCGTTAGTCTCCTCGTCGGTGGATGACAGGCGAATGAAATACCATGCCGAAAAATTTTCAGGCATGGTCTGGGTGCAGAGGTATCGAATGCGTTTTCGCCCCGTAGATGTGCGTGCAGCCGTCGTGACCTTCCTGGCGGCCGTCCTGGTGCTCCTCGGTCCCGCGGTCGCCCATGCCTGGCCGACCACCTGGGAACCGGCACCGCAGTGCGGCCCGGTCCCCCTCTCCGATGGGGACGACGTCCAGCCGAACAGCATCGACGTCATCGGCTCCCCTCCGGCCCTCTACGCCTATGACGACGCCTCGGTCCCCTACGCGGACCAGAAGGTGTACTTCCGGATCCAACTCGTCGACGACCCATCCGGCCAGGGTGGGCAGGGCGCCTTCAAGGCATACGCCTGGTACCTGCTGATCGAGGCCAACGAGAGCTACTCGGAGTGGGACTTCCGCTACTACCTGGGCGGGATCACCGAGCGCCTGGTCTTCGAGCAGAACACCGCGAGCACCACCGACTGGTGCACCGACGAGGCCGACGTCCCCGAGCTTGCGGCCTACGACATCTTGCTGGACGCGCGGGTCACCCAGGACCCGGGCACCGGCTACTTCCTCCTCGACCTCCAGATGCCCCGCGCGGACTGGGACACCTTCACCAATTTCTACGACCCCGCGGACATCTTCATCACCGCGGGCACCTCCACCTCCGAGTCCGTCGTCAACAAGGACACGGTCGGCGACTGCGCCAACTGGGAAGAGAACTTCAACCCCGACACGGACCTCGACACCGTGGGGGACTGCGAGGACCTTTGCCAGGGGTATGACGACCTCGACGACTACGACGGCGACGGGATCCCCGACGGCTGTGACATCCCGACGGTGACCGTCGATTTCTTGACCACGACCGACACCCAGCCCACCCTCACCGGCACCCTCGACCTACCTCCGGGACCCAACCCCACCGACTTCTGCGTCACCGTGGAC
>JAFDJI010000128.1 GCA_019307545.1 Deltaproteobacteria bacterium
GGGCTCCTCGGGGGACCGTGCCGATGGAAGGATTAGACCAAGCCGACATATCCCAACGGCCCTAGTGTCACAGGCACTCGTCCATCGAACCGGCGATCAAGCCGGCGTGATGCGTCTTGGCGGCGGCTACGTCCCAATGCACGGAACTCATGTGCATGAGTCGCACCCGGCCGTCGGGTGTCTGGTAGGCGGTGGAGAGCCGTCTACGGCCTTCGCCCGTCGATGGGCATTTGCACCACCGGCTTGAGGCGCACGGCTCCTTGGACGCGGGGCGTCCGCGCCTCGGAGGTGAGCGTTACGCCGCGGCCGGGCTCGCGCGCGCCGGCCACAGGGCGAGGCCGGCATCGACGGCAACCAGATCGGCCGCATCACCATCCTCGACCGCAAGAGCTTCATCGGCATGTCCCGCGAAGACGCAGACCGGGTCCTCGCAACCGTCGACCGCCTCGAGATCCGCGGCAAGCGCTTCCCGATCGCCCAGGCTCGCGCCCGGGGCACGGGAGTGAGGCAAGGCCCACGCGGACCTCGGGGTCCAGGCAAGCACCGCCGCTAGCATGCGCGACCTCTCGGGAAAGGTCGTCGTCGTGACAGGTGGTGCCGGGGGCCTGGGCCTCGCCATCGCGCGGGCCTTCGGTGCGTGCAACGCGCGCCTGGTGCTCTGCGACATCGATCCCGAGGCACTCGCGGCTGCCGTCGACACCCTCCCGGACGCCCGGGGGTGGGTGGTCGATGTCTCCGACCGTGAGGCCGTGAACACCTTCGCCGACCAGGTGATGGCCGAGCACGGCCGCGTGGACGTGGTCGTCAACAACGCTGGGGTGACCGCCGCGCCCAAGCCCCTGCTGAATACGTCGCCGGAGCTGGTGGAGTGGATCCTGAAGGTGAACCTGTGGGGGACGTACAACGTCAGCTGCGCGTTCCTTCCACATCTGCTCGCCCAGCCCGAGGCCGCCTTGGTCAACATCGGCAGCGCCGCGGGCCTGCAGGCGGTGTACGGCTACGGCGCCTACTGCATGAGCAAGTTCGCCGTGCGGGGGCTCTCCGAGACGCTGCAGATGGAGCTCCGGGGCACGGGTGTCACGGTGACCTCGGTGCATCCCGGCGGGGTGCGCACCGACCTCATGGACCACGCGCGGGGCTTCGACAGCGACAGCGACAAGGCGGCCGCTGTCCACCGCTTCATCACCGCCCCCCTGCTGTCCCCTGACACCGCCGCCCGCAAGATCCTGCGAGCGGTACGTCGCAAGCGGTACAAGCTCGTCCTCGGCTTGGACGCTCGGGTGATGGGCTTCATCCGCTGGCTGCTGCCCGCCAGCTACCCCCGTGTGCTGGGTCCCATCCTGAAGCGAGCCGTCATCGTCGAGGCGCCCCCCGAGTCCGATTGACTGCCCCGTCTCACATGCCGTAGGTCGTCCGAATGACCATGAAGTCGCCTTGGTCGTCGACCTCGGTCGACGTGGCCCCCGCTTCGGCGAACTCGAGGTGGTACGCCATGCCGCCATCACTCGGTTCGACGCTGCACGTATCGGGGTCGCAGTTGCCCGCCGTCGCCCGCTTGCCGGCTTCGGTGCAGCGCTCGGCGAGCTGGATGGCCTGGGTCGAGGTGTACCCGGGCAGGTGCCACGTGGTGCCGCCCCACTCCCAGCCCTCGTCGTCGACGGCGTAGACCGACCCGTACATCTTTACGGTGTACTGGGAGAACATCTCGCCGTCCCGGCTGTCGCGCGTGAGCACCACATTTTCCGACTGTCCGACCGTGGTCCCGAAGTACGTGGCGAGGTCGGGGCAATCTGCGGGAGGGACCTTCCAGCTCGCCTTGTCGCCAGGGGGTCGAGGCCACCCGGGCGCAGTCCGCTCTCCCCGAGCGTTCACGTACTCCCAGCTCCGACTGTTGGCTTCGGTCATCACCACAAAATCGCCGTTGGAGCCAATCCCCACCGCGGGAAACCGAGGCGGGACTGCCCAAGAACCGTCTGGTCGGATGAAACCCCAGTTGTCTTCCATGCGCGCCGGTGCAACGCCGCTCGGCGCGAAGTCGAGTAGCCCGATGAACTGCGGCTCCACCACCACGCGGCCGCGTCGGTCGACAAAGCCGCTGAGGAAGCTGCCGTGCTTGAAGGTGCCGATGCGCGAGTAGCCCTGGGCGAAGGGCTGGGCCTGCTCGGCCACATCGAGGGCCAACACACTGCCGTTGGTGTCGATCAGGCTCCACTTGCCCGTGTTCTGGCTCACCCAGGCGACTCGCTCCACGTCCGAGAAGCCACGGGCCGACTGGAAGGGGCCCGCGATGGCGACCTGGCCATCCTCCCCCTCGTACAGGAAGCCGCCGCCCTCGATGGCGACCCGCAGCAGCCCAGCTCCAGCCTCCCCGACCGGGTAGCGCGCCGGAAGCTCGTCGCCGGTCTTCACGCAGCGAAACCCGACGCTGCGCAGCCCTTTCACCGGGGAGTCGGGCATGTGGAACCGGTTGGCGGCCCGCAGATCCTTGGCGTCCTTGTTGAACCAGGACCCCCCGCGCACCACGCAGCAGGTGTCCGAGAAGGGCCCGGCCGGCTCCTGCTGGGGGCTGCGGCTGTAGTAGTCGGCCTGGTAGCGGTCGCCGACCCACTCCCACACGCTGCCGGCCATGTCGTACAGGCCGTAGCCGTTGGCCTGGGTGGAGCCGGCTGCCGGCAGTGCGTCGAAGCGGATGCCGTAGGACGCGCTGCTCTTGCTGGGCGGCGAGTCTCCCAGGGGCCACGCCTTCTGCTTCAGGCCGCCCCTCGCCGCGAGCTCCCACTCTGCCTCGGTCGGCAGCCGCTTGCCGCGTCCGACACAGTACGCGTGGGCGTTGCTCCAGGTGACGTTGGTGACCGGCTTGTCCCCCCAACCGGGCTTGGGGGCGCCGTCTTCCCAGGTGGTGAAGCTGGCGTCGCAGCAGTTGGCGGGCACACCGGCGTTGCCCTTGGCGAAGGCGATGTAGTCGTCGTTGACCACCTCGTGCGTGTCCATCCAGAACTCGCCCACGCACACCCGGTGGACGGGCTTCTCGTCCGCGTCGCCCTTGGTGGACCCCATCTGAAAGCAGTCGGCGGGAATGCGCACCATGCCGTCGTAGGGACTGGGCAGCGGACCGGGGTCGTGAGCGGCTTCTTCGGCGTCCGCGTCGGGGGCTGCCTCTTCTGCCACCTCCTCCATGCCCTGCTCCAGCGCATCGAGGGCGCGGCGCATCTGCTCCTCCTCAGACAGGGGCTCGCCTCCACCGAGACAGGCGAGCGACGCGAGAGACACGACCGCAAGGGTCAGGGACATGGGGCGCATCAGGAGTCCTCCAGCCCGATGTGTACCTCAGGCGGATCCGGGCTGGGTCACAGGTTGCGCGTGAGCCAGCGGTCGAGGGCATTGGCGAAGATCTGCTTCTCGCGGCTGCCTTAAGGCGGGGGGCCACCGGTGACCACGCCCCCACCCCGCAGCTCGTCGAGGAAGTCGCGCTGGGCGAGCCGCTGCTTGACGTTCTTGGCGTCGAGTTCCTCGCAGCGCGGGCGGATGACCGCGGCGCCCTTGTCGATGACCTGATCGGCGAGGGGGATGTCGTTGGTGATCACCAGATCACCCGCCGCGCAGTGCTCCACGATGTAGTCGTCGGCCACGTCGAAGCCCTTTCCGACCTGCACGAAGCGGATCCAGTTCAGCTTGGGCACGGTCTGGTAGCTGTTGGCCACGAGCACGAGGGAGACCTTCTTGCGCTGCGAAGCGCGAAAGAGCACGTCCTTGCAGGCACGGGGGGCAGCGTCAGCGTCGATCCAGATGGTGAGCATGCGCCTGGCTTACCTAGGTCTGAACACGGCCCGAAGGACCGAGCCGAGCATGGTCATCAGGCCGCCCAATACGAAGATGCCGCCGATGACCTTGGCCGCGAACAACAGGGTCGCGTAGGTCTCGATGGCTTCGTCGCGGGTGCCGCCGTAGTGCTTCTCCACATCGATCGTCAGCGGATCGAGGTTCACGACCTCACCGACAATGCTCAAGGTGACGTCGGCCGCATACCCATGCCAGCGCTTGCCCTCCCCGAGCTCGAAGGTCGCGACCTGCCCTTCCGCCGGAGGATCGACATCCTCCAGATGGACTTGGAGCGCTCCGACCATCAAGGTCATCGGAAGGGTCTTCCTGTCTCGGCCCACCCAGCCGGGACCGTCCTCGTACTGCAGCTCTGCGAACACGAGCCCGGACTCGGGCACAACCTCAGCGGGCGCCAGGAGTTGACCCTGGGCGAAGACCCGATCCCCGTCCTCCACCTCGTCGACCCCAAGCTGGGGTCCGCGGAGCAGGGTCATGTACACGTCGTCCGCGTACGGGAAGGTGATCGGCCCACAGATGCCACTGCAGATCAGCATGAAGCCAATGGGAATTCCAAGGAGATGGCGCGCTCGGGTCAGCAACGAGCGGAGGGTTTCGGCGGGGTCCACGGGTCTCCTTGTCGTGCGCTGCACTATCGCACGTTGCGGGCCGTAGAACAGCCAGGAGCGAGGAAAGGAAAATCAAGAGGCCCGTCCTCCGCGAAAACCCGATCGGCGAGGTTCAACCGTGCTCGGCCGGCGAACGGTCGAGCGAGCTGACCCCCGTGCTTGGATTCGATGAAGCAGACGCCTCCGGTCGCCGCCCGAGCACGGCTGTGGAGCGCCTCGACGAGGTCAGGCCGCGAGCGAGTAGTCGTGGTGCACGCCTCCCAGAACCGGTCGCGCCACGAGACGCGCAGCATCCAGATCAGGTGGTGGCCCCAAGGCAGGTGGAGAATGCCGAGCCGGAATCCCTTCGATGCCCTGATGCGGCCGAGCCTCGTTGTAGTACGAGATGAACTCGGTCACGGTCCGCCGGAGATGGGGCTCGGAGACGAAGAGGAAGTGGTTCAAGCACTCGCGGCGAAGGGTACCCATGAACCGCTCCAAGTGGGCGTTCGCGTTCGGGGCACCATACGGAATGGGGATGCCTCTCACGCCCATCATTCGGTCCAGCCAGGCATCGAGCGCGCTTCGGAACCGTCGTCGGCCAGCGCTCCTCGCCCCGCGCCAGTACTGACCGAAGATCCCGTCGTTGTCGTGGATGAGGAATCGAGGACTCTCCTCGAACGGCATCGCGTCCCGTAGCTGCTGCTTCACCCAGGCCAAGGTCGGATGGGCGGTGACGGCGTGTTGAACGATCCGCCGCGTGTCGAGCGCCATGACCACCAACACATATCTCACCTCGAAGTTCCACATCACTTGCGTCGTGAGGTCGAGTGACCAGATCTGCGAGGCATGCCTTCGCAGGAAGGCGCGCCAGCTCGAGTTCGACGGCCTCGGCCCGTCCACCATGTATCGGCGCACCGTGCTCGCGCTGTGGTCGAGCCCCAGCTTGAGCTTCAGCTCCAACGCGATTCGATCCTCACCCCACTCCGGGTGGTCGCGCGAGATCCGGCGGATGAACCCGATGTGCTGACGCGGGATCCGGGGGCGGCCAGGCCGTCCGCGGGACTTCCACCGCCAGTAGCGCCGGTAGCCGTCTCGATGCCACTGGATGACCGTCTCGGGCTTGACGATCACCAAAGCCGACTTCCATCTCGGCCAAGCGCGGCACAGCCAAATCCAGAACATCCGATCGGACCGCCGTAGGCGCGTACGGCGATTCTGCCGGCGGTAGACCTGGAGCTGCTGGCGTAGCGCGGCGATCTCGAACAGCAGATCGGCCCTGTCCGACGCTGCCGACTTCAGGGTTCGCATAGCTGTGAACAGGAGCGTGAACATGGCCCACCGCTTGTTTCGGCGAGATCGAGAAGTCAAGGTAGAACGGTACCGATAGAATATTCGCGGAGCACGCCAGAAGTCGGCTTCGGACAACCAGGTCGGCGGATGCGCTGGTGGAGCCTCCCGAGCGCCATTGAGCCATCCGAGCGACCCGTGTAGGTTGTGACATGAAGTGCGGCACTCAAACCTGCCGCAGGGGGTGTAGGAGATGAGCTACCACGGTTCCCAGAATCCAGTTCCTGGGCGAATAGGACGGACTGTCGCCATTGCGGCCACGACGCTCCTCCTGTCGCTCACCGCGTGCAAGGGAGACGATGTCGAGTCGTTCTTCGCCCTCAGCGCCACAGTCAGTGGCCTGGCGGGCACGGGGTTGGTGCTTCAGAACAACGGCGGGGACGACCTGCCCATTTCCGCTGACGGTTCCTCCTCCTTTGGCACCCAACTCGCCGACGGCGCGTCCTACGATGTGACGGTGCTCACCCAGCCCAGCGGCCCGAGCCAGAGCTGCGCGGTGGAGAACGGCATTGGGAACATCGACGGCGCCGACGCCACGGTGACCGTGAGCTGCGTGACCGACACGTTCACCGTTGGCGGTAGTGTCACGGGCCTCGCGGGGACTGGGTTGCAGTTGCAGAACAACGGCGGCAACGACCTTGACGTCACAACCGATGGCGCGTTCACCTTCACCACGGCCCTGGATGACGGTTCCAGCTATGCGGTGACGGTCAAGACGCCCCCCACCGGGCCGAGCCAGAGCTGTTTGGTGACAAGCGGCAGCGGAACCATCGAGGGGGCGAACGTCACCAACGTGGCGGTTGCGTGTACCACGAACAGCTACACGGTCGGTGGCACGGTCGCGGGTCTGCTCGGAACCGGCCTGGTCCTACAGAACAACGGGGCCGACGACGAACCGATGGCCAGCGACGGTGGCTTCACCTTCGACACGCCGCTCCTCGACGGCACCCTGTTTGCAGTCACCGTGCTCGACCAGCCGGCCAACCCGGACCAGACCTGCTCGGTGGCCAATGGTGGCGGCACACTCGCAGGTGCGGACGTGACGGATGTGGCCATCACCTGCATCCTCAACGTGTTGCGTGTCGATGACGACAGCACAGCCGTCACCCCCGATGGGCGCACCTGGGCTACCGCCTACCCGACCGTGCAGGCTGCAATCGACGCGGCCAGCCCCGGATGGCAGATCTGGGTCGCCAGGGGCTTGTACACCGGGGCGAGCGCCAACGACCCGGTGGCGGACCTGGGCACGACCTTGTCCCTGTACGGTGGCTTCGCCGCGACGGAGGCCCTGCTCGGCGACCGGCCGGACCCGACTGCCGCCAGCACCGATGATGAGCGGACCTTCCTCGACGGAGACGTCGACGGCGATGGCAACCCCAGCTTGGGCCTGAGCTACGATCAGTACACGGGCGGGGACGCGAACGACAACAGCTTCCACGTGGTGGTCGCGGGCTCCGACACCCTGATCGACGGGGTGACCATCAGGAACGGCGTTGCCATCGACGTCAGCCCGACAGACCCGACCGGCGGCAGCGATGTGAGTCTGGACCCCGACTTCCGGGGTGCGGGTATCTACGTGGCGATTGGCGCGGTCAACGTCACCGTGGCCAACTCCCGCATCCTGGACAACACGGCCTACTTCAGCGGCGCCGCCATCCACATGCTGGAGTCGAACGTGACCCTCTCCGCGGTCATCGTCCAGGACAACGAGGGCGGCGGGCGCGGCGGCGCCATCAAGGCGGTCGACTCGAACCTGACGCTGTCGGACACCGAATTCGTCGGCAACACGGCGCCGACCCGCTCGGGCGCGATCATGTTCGATGCGACCGATGGAGCTCCGAGCGTCCCGGTCCTCGACGTGCGCGACAGCCTGTTCGAAGGGAACGGCGCGAACACCGACAAGGCCGGCGCCATCGCGGCTGGGGCGGGCACATCCCTCCTGATTGCCGATTCCACCTTCAAGTCGAACACCGCGCGTCTCGGTGGCGCCATCCGGTGTCACGGTTCGGCGACCATCGAGCGCACGACCTTCGACGCCAATGTCGCTTCGGGAAGCGGCGGTGCGATCTGGACCAGCGGCTGCGCGCTCGAAATCCGCGATGACTCGGTGTTCTCCTCCAACTCATCCGATGGGGAGGGCGGCGCGCTGAGCCTGGGCGAAGGGACGACGGCGACCGTCACCGACGCGTCGTTCCTGGACAACGGCGCTTGGTCGGGGGGGTCCGGCGGTGCCATTCGCATCTCCGGCAGCACGCTCACCATCACCGACACGTCCTTCAGCGACAACGAAGCCGACATGCAGGGTGGCGCCATCTTCGGTGAGAACGGCAGCACCCTCACGCTCATCGGCGCGACCTTCGTCGAGAACATCTGCTATGGCGGAGACGGTGGCGCCATTCGAAACGGGGGGGCCGGTGGCTCGGTGACCGTCACCGGCTCGTCGTTCCTGTGGAACCTCGCCGAGGGATCGGGAGGCGCTCTCTACGCGACCAACGGCGACGTCACGATCTCGAAGTCGGAGTTCATCGCGAACGAGGCAGTCACCGCCAATGGAGGCGCCGTCAGCGTCTCCAAGGGCCCAGCACAGCTCGGCATCACGGATTGCGTCCTTGCCGACAACGACGCGGGTTCCAAGGGC
>JAFDJI010000676.1 GCA_019307545.1 Deltaproteobacteria bacterium
GGCTACTTCACCCGCAACGAGGTGGAGCCACAGGCCGCAGAACACGACGAGAAGGGCAAGCTGAACCTCCCCCTGTTTCGCCAGCTCGGAGAGCTCGGGCTCCTCGGGATCACGGTGCCGGAGGAGGACGGGGGCGCCGGAATGGATGCAACGGCCGCGGTCATCGCGAACCACGAGCTGTCGAAGTCCGACCCCGGCTTCTGCCTCGCCTACCTCGCCCACGCCATCCTGTTCGTGAACAACTTCTACTGGTGCTCCGACACCGCGCAGCGCGCGCATTACCTGCCCAAGGTGATCAGCGGCGAGTGGGTCGCCGGGATGGCCATGACGGAGCCCGGCGCCGGCACCGACGTGGTCGGGATGAAGACCACCGCGGTGCGGGACGGCGATCACTACGTCCTCAACGGGACCAAGACCTACATCACCAACGGCACCGAGGGGTACTGCTTCCTGGTCTACGCCAAGGTGAACGATCGCCTCACCTCCTTCGTGGTGGACCGGGACTGCCCTGGCTTCTCCACCTCCGAGAAGATCGACAAGCTCGGCATGCGTGGCTCCACCATGTCGGAGCTGATCTTCGACGCCTGCCGGGTCCCAGCCGCCAACCTGCTCGGGGCCGAGGGCGGCGGCATAGAGCACATGATGCGCAACCTGGAGATCGAGCGGCTGACCCTTGCGGCGATGAGCGTGGGCATCGCCGACCGATGCCTGGAGATCATGATCCGCCACGGACAGGAGCGGATCTCCTTCGGGCGGCCCATCAACCAGTTCGGGCAGATCCAGCGCTACATCGCCGACGCATACGCGGCGACCGAGGCCGCGAAGTGCCTGGTCTACAACGTGGCGCGGGACATAAGCCCCCACCACCGCAACCGCATCGGCTCGGACGCGGCCAAGCTGTTCGCGGCGCCAGTAGGCAAGATGGTGGCGGACTACGCGATGCAGGTGATGGGCGGCTCCGGCTACTGCCGGGAGTACCCGGTCGAGCGGCTGTGGCGGGATGCCAAGCTGCTGGAGATCGGCGGCGGCACCCTGGAGTCGCACCAGAAGAACCTCACCAAGGACCTCTCCCGGAAGCACGCGCTGCAATGAGGCGCGTGCTCGTTACCCGCAGCGCCGAGACCGCGGGCGCGCTCTCCGAACCGCTGAGGTCCGCGGGATTCGAACCGGTGGAGGTCCCGCTGATACGGCTGGAGCCGGTGCCCGGTGCGGTGGCGGCTGCGGCAGCCGAACGCCGGTTCGATGGGCTGGTCCTGACCAGCGCCGCCGCCGCGGAGGCTTCGGCGGGGGTAGTGGCGGAGGGATGGCCCCCTCCCCTGGTGGCGGCGGTGGGTCGGGCCACTGCGAGCCGTGCACGCGCGGTGGGACTTCCGGTCTCCCTCGTGCCCCCTCGGGCCACCGGGCTGGACCTGGGGGCGGCGCTGGGCGCGTTGCCCGGCCAGGTGCTCCTCTACCCCCGCGCAGCGGAGGTCACCCCGGGGACGGTGGAACGCCTGCGGGCCACGGGCGCGGAGGTGGTGGAGGTGGTCGCCTACCGGAACGTGGCCCCCGAGGGGCTGCCGGAGCACCTGGCCGCGGCATGGCCGGTGGACGCGGTCACATTGCTGTCCGGGTCGGCGGCGAGACGGATGGCGGAGGCCACGCGGGCGGCGGGCATAACCGTGGACATACCGGTGGTGGTGATCGGGCCCTCCACGGCGGAGGTGGCTCGAGAGGTGGGCCTGGCGGTGAGCGCCATCGCCGAGCCGCATTCGGTGGAGGGCGTGGTGCGGGGTGTGGTGAGGTGCCTCGGGGCGTAGGGTGGGGCGCCCTCCGGACAAGCGACCGCGACTGCCGGCGGCACCGCGAAGTGTCCCGCGCTACGATCGCTACTTGACCTCCACTGGAGCGGCGCCGTGCAGGACTACAACTACGAGACCTTCCCACTCGACATGGACGAGCCCCTATTCGAGGGCTTCCGAGAGGTGCTCCGTCCCGGAGACCGAGCGCCCGACGGGATGGTGGTCGACGCGCGCACCCGGGAGGAGTTGCTCCTGTCGTCGCTTTGGCGCCGAAGTCCCCTGGTGTTGGAGTTCGGCTCGCTCACCTGACCCTACTGTGGACTGGCGGCGCCGGTCCTCGAGCCCATGGCCCGGGCGTTCCCACCGGAGGAGGTGCAGGTCGCCTTCCTATATGTGCGGGAGGCCCATCCCGGCGAGAACCGCCCCGCACACCGGTCGATGGACGACAAGATCGAGGCGGCGCGCAGCATGATCGAACGGTGGGACATGCGGCGGCCCATGCTGGTGGACTCCCTGGAGGGCGACCTGCACCGGGCCTACGGGTTGCTCCCGAACATGACCTGGATCATCGATCGCCGGGGGCGCGTGGCCTACAAGGCGAGTTGGACGGACGGGCGCACCATTCGACAGGCCGTGGAACAGCTGCGCTTCGAGGAGAAACACCGCGCGCAGAAGACCCGGCTGCTCCCCTACGATGTGGAGTGGCGCCCCGCCCGCCCCGCCAACCGCGCACCCTTCCTGGAGGGATTGCTCCGCAACGGCCCGCGAGCGGTGCGAGAGTACATCGAGGCGGTGGAGTTCACCCTCGGCAAGCCGTCGGGCCGACCGCTGCGGGAGTGGTGGGCGGGGCAGGAGGACGCGTAGGAAGCCCCTTTCGGCCCTGCTCCACGACCATGACAGCTATCGCGGCACCCACCCTAGGGTGCGGACACCGGCACCGCGAAGGCGAGAGCGCCCTCCGCCACCGGGACCACCACTTCCCCGGTCCAGGAAACACAGCCAAGGGGGCAACCCTCGGTCGCACAGCCAAGGTCCGCCTCGGAGCACACACCCAGCTCCACCACCGCCGGGTATCGTCCCGGTCGCACCCCAGGAATCCGCGCCTCAGTGCCTGGGGCATCGACCTCCTCTCCATCGAACACCACCCGCGCC
>JAFDJI010000677.1 GCA_019307545.1 Deltaproteobacteria bacterium
CCGGAGCGGATGTCCGCCTTGATGTCCTCGGTGGGGCGGTTGATCCAGGAGTGCATCGGGTTCTGGAGCAGGGCCTCGATATAGGCGTCGATCTCGGGGTCACCGAGCGCCTTCGCGGCGGGCAGGAACTTGAAGTAGAAGTGCTTGCCAACCTCGTAGATGCCGTGCCACCAGGTGTAGTCGGGGCCCATCATCGCGGCACCGTGGCGGGCGCGGCGGCCCTCGTGGTGCCAAAGCTCCCAGTAGATCCACTCGATGTCGTTGCCGAAGGCGGCCTGGCGCTCGAGCAGGCCCTTCTCCTTCGCCATCGCCATGATCTCCCCTGCGGGCCGAGCGAACTTCTCGTTGTAGAGGCGCACAAGGCCGTCGAGTTGCCGGTAGTGGCCCTTGGCGAATGTCTCGCTGTGGCAGGCGGTGCACACGTCGATCATCGCCGTGCGGCGGGTCTCCCACTCGGGCTGCAGCTTGGAGACGGGCGGGCGCAGGTTCCACGAGATGCGAGTGCCGACGTCGTGGGTGACCGGTGCGGCCTGGGTCGCGGACATGTGGCACGAGGCGCAGGTGGGGGCCACCCAGTAGTCCTGGCCGACGACCCACCGGCTCGCGTCGAGGTTCATCTCCTCGACCTGGGTGAAGAAGGCGTTGCCGTGCTTGGACTCCTCGTAGACCTCCTTCTGGGGGTGGTCCGGGCCGAGGTGGCACTTCGAACAGGCCTCGGGGCGGCGAGCCTGCCCCAGGTCGAAGGCGTGGCGGCCGTGGCACGCGGTGCAGGACCCCTTGGAGCCGTCGGGGTTCAGACGACCGATGCCCGCGTTGGGCCAGGAGTTCGCAGCGAGCATGTTCGGCGACTCCGGGTCGATGACCACCTTGGTGCCGTGGCAGCTCTCGCAGCCCGCGATCGCCGCGGGCTGTCCGCCGACCGCGTGGGCCAGGTAGGCATCCGCCGACTCGAGGATGAGCCCTGCGGTGGCGTGGTGGGAGGCATCGACCTGGGCTGTCTCGTCGGGGTGGCACTCGGCGCAGTCCAGCGGCGTGACGAGAGTGGCGATCAATGCGCCTTCGTGCTCGAAGGCGTCGGGCTCGCCGGCCTCCGCGCCATGACAGTCGATGCAGTCCACGTCGTGCCGGGCGTGCTCGGAGCCGTACCACTGGCGGTACAGGCCGGGTGAGCGCTCCTTGTGGCAGGTCATGCAGCGGCCGGCGGCTGGGTCCTGTGCGAAGGCGGTGGTGGCGACGAGCAGGCCGATAACGGCCATCGCAGCGTGACCAAGGCTTGTCTTGTGCACGGCATCCTCCCGTGACGTGGATGAATGGACAGTGTCGCTCAAATTAAGTATAGAGATTCCGAATTCCGGTTAATAGATCCGGACACGGTTGACCACCGACGAGATCCCGCCATTGGTGGCCGCGCCACCGTATCAACCCGGGGAACCCCATGCTCCTCCTCCTGCTCCTTTCGAGCGTCTTCGCTGCCGACACGATCTTCGAACCAGAGCTTCAGGTGCGCCCGCGATTCGAGGCCCACACCGGTCGTGACGGGGACGCCTCGGGGGGCACAGCAGCCGCGATCTCCCAGCGCACGCGGGTCGGCGCATCGCTCTCTGTCGGAGACGTCACCGGCCGGGCGCAGATCCAGGATGTCCGCCTGTGGGGTAGCGAGACGAGCACCCTCGCCGACTTCTCCGCCGACGGGCTCGACCTCCACCAGGCCTACTTGAAGTGGACGCCCACCGAAGCGCTGACGCTGACGGCGGGACGCCAGGAGATCGCGTTCCACGAGCACCGGCTGGTCGGCACCGTCGGGTGGGCGCAGCAGGGGCGCTCCTTCGATGGGGTGCGGGTTGCGACGGGCACCGGGAAGTTCTCCGCCGACGTGGTCGGCGTCATCCTCAACGAGGCCGACCCGGTCGCCGGAACCGAGGATGCCTTGGTCGGGATGCTGCGAGCGGGGTTGGCGGCCGACAAGAAGAACCAGGCGGACATCCTGGTGATCGCCGACCGAGACCAGGCCACCGACCGCACCCGGGTCACCGCGGGCCTGTACGCGAAGGGCACCACGGCCATCGTCTCGGGAAGGGTCGAGGGCTACTACCAGCTCGGCAGCGTGGGCGGCGCGACCATCGGCGCCTGGCTCGCCGGCGCATCCGTCACCATCGCCCCCGAGGTCGCCCTGAATCCGTCCATCACGCTCTGGTACGACCACCTCTCGGGTGACCCCGACCCCGCCGACGACGAAATCCGCGCCTTCGACACCCTGTTCGCCACGAACCACAAGTTCTACGGCATCCTCGACATGATGTGGTTCTCCATCGGCGGACACCGGGACGGGCGCGGTCTGCAAGATGCCGCCCTCAAGCTGAAGGCCGACCCCGTCGATGGCCTGACCGTCAAGCTGGACGGGCACGCTTTCCTGGCTTCGGCACCCCAAGGGGGCGACAGCTTCCTCGGTACCGAGGTTGACCTCACCGGCGCCTACGCGATCACCGAGCACCTCAAGGCACACCTCGGGGGTGCGGTGCTGGTGCCATCCGATGGCGACCCGGACATCTGGGGCTTCGTGATGCTGGACGTCCAACTCTGACCTGGGATGAGTGCTAGACGCGCCACGCGTCACCCCCCGCCAGATCGGCGAGGGAGGTGGTGCCGAGGTGGACGCGTATGAGGGCGATGACCTCCTCGTGCAGCCGGGTGAAGGCGCAGGTCTCCTTGGAACAGATCGGTTGCCCCAGCATGCAGGTGCTCTCGGGGAGCGGACCATCGATGGCCTCGACGATCTCCAGCACGGTGTAGGACTCCGGCGCGCTGGCGAGCGCGAAACCGCCCTTGGCGCCGCGCATGGAGGTCAGGAAACCCGCGGCGGCCAGCCGGCCGAGCACCTTGCTGAGATGGGTAGCGGACACCCCCATCTGCTCGGCGATGTGACCGGCATAATTCGGAGTTTCTATACCGAATTGTGCTTCGTCCCGCAAGGGGCTTGCTCCACCCTGCTGGCCGGTGTGAGGTTCCTTGTGTGCGTCGCACCTGGAGGCCGACATCTGGTTCCTGCTCGCCGTGGCCCTCGCCGCCGAACCATCGGACCGGTGCACCTACCACCACTCGGTGTGGAGCACCGAGGAGGGCCGGGCGCTGCCGGCTCCGCCCACCGACAAGCCGCGGTCCGCGTTGGAGCCCCACGAGGTCGGCCCCCTCGGCTGCACCCCGTGCGAGCAGGACCAGCGGGAGGTGGCCCTGAGCAACGGACTCACGCTCACCCTGTGCCGCCGCATCGCCGAGCCCGTGCGTCGTGCCCTGGAGGGCGCGCTTCGAGAAGGGGCCCAACTGGAGACCGTGCAGGGATACCGCCCGGTCCTCTCCCGGGGACCGATCGACGAGGCCGGCCGGCGCAC
Organism: Deltaproteobacteria bacterium; assembly: GCA_019307545.1. GTDB lineage: Bacteria > Myxococcota_A > UBA796 > UBA796 > JAFDJI01. The sequence continues at coordinate 3,387 of JAFDJI010000677.1, forward strand.
CGCATTCTCCCGTCATGGCTACGGCATTGCCCTGGACGTGAACCGCGAGCACAACGGCCTCTACGACGATTGCGTGGCGTGGAGCCCCTCCTGCCGCCTGCTGCAGGGTGGACGGTGGCAGCCAGACGAGGACCCGCTGTCCCTGCACACGGAGCACCCGATGGTGCAGGCGCTGCGGGAGGTCGGGATGCAGTGGGGAGGGTCGATCGCCGGAAAGCAGAAGGACTTCATGCACTTCTCGCCGGACGGCTACTGACCGCGACGCAGGGTTCCCACCGGAGGTCCTGGAACGTTAGCCTGCATCCCCCGACACAGGAGCACGCAGCCATGACCCGACTCGCCCCCTTTGCCACCCTGCTCTGCCTGTCCGTCTCGGCCGTCGCAAACGCATCGCCTCCCTACGACAAGGAGCGCTACGAGGCGGAGTTCGACCTGAGGACGGGCGACGATGAGGACCAGATCCACCTGAAGAGCTGTCTGAAGGCGTGGGGAACGCACCCCTTTGGCGAAGAGGAGCGCTACACGGCGCGCTTCTTCGAGTCCAACGTGCGCGTGATGGGCATCGGCCAGGAAATGCGCGACCGCCGAGTCGGTCTCATGAAGCGGCTCTTCGAAGAGCTGGGGGTGTCGCCCAAGCGGCTGCGCTTCGAGTACATCGGGGTGCCGC
>JAFDJI010000678.1 GCA_019307545.1 Deltaproteobacteria bacterium
GTTGGGTGAGGCGTCACCCTCGGAGATGTGGCCGCTGTGCGGCCAGAAGTCGTTGGGTGAGGCGTCACCCTCGGAGATGTGGCCGCTGTGCGGCCAGAAGTCGTTGGGTGAGGCATCACCCATGGAGATAGTGGTTTACTCGTCCTCCACCCTTCCCCGCGCCTTCTTCGTCGCGCCTCGCCGTTTCTTCTCGGTGATCCGGCGCTCTCGCGCAGCCCGGCTCGGACGGGTGCGCCTGCGGGGCTTGGGTCGGTGCAAGGCCTCGCGCACCAACTCAGCCAGCCGTGATCGCGCGGTCTCCCGGTTCGCGGACTGGCTGCGGCTGTCGTGGACGTGCACGATCAGCTCGCCCGCATTGGTGAGCCGGGACGCCAGCTTCTCCAGGAGCCGCGCCCGCTGCCGCGGGCCGAGCACCGCGCTCTCGGCGACGGACCACCGCAAGGTGACCCGGGTGCTGGTCTTGTTCGCGTGCTGCCCGCCCGGACCGCCGCTGGTGCTGGTCTGCTCGACCAACTCCTCGCCGGGGATGACGAGCTCGCCGCGAATGGGGAGGTCATCCGACGCCAAGCTGCCTCTCCTTTGGTTGGGTCGACACGACCAGGTCTGCCATGACTTCGGACAGATCGCACTTGACCCCAAGTAGCCGCTGGCCATGCAACCAGCCCATGGCGGCGCGCATGAGGTGCAGGGTGGCCGGAGGGGGGACCCAGTGCACGCTGTCGAGGGGATGGCGGCGCTTGATGTCCATCAGCGCCTCCATGGTGTGGTCGTCGGCGAAGTCGTGGACCCCGGTGAAGCAGGGGGCGATGGCGGCGCGCATCGCCTCGGACGAGCGCCTCACCCGGCGGTTGTCCGGGTCGAAGTCGAAGCCCATGCGCTGCAGGTGGGGGACGGGATCCTCCTCCGGGTCGTCGAGCATCGCGGCGAGGAGGCCGCGAAGCCCCTCCGCGGTCGAGCGGGGCACCTCGCGCACCGCGCCGAAGTCGAGCAACCCGAGCCGCCCGTCCTCCATGACCACGAAGTTTCCGGGGTGCGCATCGGCATTGATCACTGCCCCGACCAACACCGGGCCGAACACCGCGCGGGTGAGCTGCTCCGCGAGGCGCACCCGCTCGGGCTCGGGGAGGTGGCCGTCCACCTCGTGCAGGGTGGGCCCCTCCAGCAGGACCGTGGTGAGCACCCGTCCGGTGCACAGCGCCTCGATGGGCTCGGGTACCACCAGGTCGGGCCACCGCGCCATCACTGCGCGCATGCACCGCAGCGCCGCCAACTCCCGTCGGTAGTCCAACTCGCCCTCGAGCGTGTCCTGCATGGCCGCCAATTGGGCCGAGATGTCGAACACCAACCCGCCGGCGGTGCCCAGCTGCGCGAACTGGCGCAGGTTGGCGATGTCCTGGGACAGGGCCTCCTCGACGTGTGGATACTGGATCTTCACCGCGACGACCCGGCCGTCGGGGAGCACCGCGCCGTGGACCTGCCCGAGGGACGCCCCGGCAAAGGGCTCGGTGTCGAACCAGGCGAACCCATCCAAGGAGCCCAGCTCCGCCTCCACCACGGGGCGCATCTCCTTCCAGGGTAGGGAGGGGGCATCGTGGAAGAGACCCTCGAGGCGCTCCCTCACCTCCTCGGGCAGGGCGTCGGCGACCTGGGCGAGGATCTGGCCCACCTTCATCGAGCCCCCTTTCAACTCGCCGAGGGTGTGCAGCATCCGCTCGGCGACGGCGCGCCGCATGCCCTCGCCGCCGACCATCGCCCCTCCCAGGCGAGGACCCAGGGAGGCCAGGCGGAACAGGCGGCGGAAGCGACCAGTCGGAATGGTGGACATTTCACACCTCGCGGGACGCGGCGAGCTGCCGCAGGGATTCGAAGGCCGCGGCCACCATCGGGCCGCCGTCGGGAGGCTCGATGGCGTCTGGATGGGCCAGGAACCAGCGGTCGAGGGCGTCGTCGAGGCCGCCGATCATGCTGACGAGCAGGTCGAGAGGCAGGTCGGTGCGTACGACCCCCAGCGCCAGGGCCCGCTGGAGCAGCCCCCCCATCATCTCCACGAGGGGGGCGAGCCGCTCCGCGATGCGGGCACCGTCGCGCTCGTGGCCCACCGCGTCGGTCGCGGACTTCACCACCCGCCACAGGTGGGGGTGCTCCCGGTAGGCGAGGAGTTGGCGCACGTACAGACCGCGAACCCAGGGCCAGAAGGACGCCGCATCCACGTCGTCCATCCGGAGGGCTTCGGTGTCGAGGCCGACCCGCACCGCCTCCTCGACCACGGTGGAGAACAGGTCGGCCTTGTCGTCGAAGTAGTAGTAGGCGGCGCCCTTGGACACCGCGCACTCGGCGAGGATCCGGTTCAGCGACGCGCGGTCGTACCCATGCTCGGCGAAGTGTTTCGCCGCGGTTTCCAGGATCTGGGCGCGGCGCTCGGGAGACAGTCGTTGGAAGCGAGGTCGAGGCATGTTTAGACCAGCCGGTTGGACCGGCTGGTCTAAGAAGTAATCTCCCGCTCCAAGCGTGTCAAGGAGAGTGGGCGCCTACGGGTCGCACGGGGTGTTGGTGAGGTCCACGTCCCAGCACGCGGGCTCGCCCTCGTTGAAGTCGGGAAGGCGAACCTCACCGGAGTCGTCGGGGTTGTGTTGCACCCAGGCATGCTCCGCCGTCGCCCCGTCGACGGCGTCGACCCGGGCCGCGCCCTCCTCGGTGAACAGCCAGCTGATCCCGCTCCCGGCGTGGGGGCCGTCGAGCGCCGACAGGCCGAGATGGGCGTTGCCCTGGCCGTCACCCAGCCACTCGATCACCCCCACCAGGTCGCCACGATCGTACAGGTCCCACCAGGCGATGCCACCCTGTGGGCCCACGAAACCGGTGAACCACAGGTCGGCGTCCCCGGTGCCGTCCTCGGTCTTCAGACGCATCTCGGCCAGCCAGCCC
>JAFDJI010000679.1 GCA_019307545.1 Deltaproteobacteria bacterium
ACTGCTCAGGAATGCCGTGGCGAGGCCGGTGAGGAATCCGAGAAGGAACACCGCCACCGCCAGGGCCCAGCGCAGCGCGGTCAGGGTCGCGGGGTGCTCCTCGAACCACCCTTCTTGGGTGGCCGCACCCTCGTTCCAGAGCGACAACACTACGTCCGGACGCACCAGGAGGTACCACAGCGCCGCGCCGAGCGCGACGGTGAGGGCGGTGAGCAGTCCCACCAACACCGCGTCCACCAGGCCTCCTCGATCCCCCCCATCCTAGCCCCCGAGGGGGGGGCCCCTGCCGTCAAAGGGCTGTCCACGAGGCCGGCTTTTTCCGCAATGGCGGGATGCGCGGGTTAGGAGTGGGCGTTCCAAAGCCAGGACCTCTGTCCGGACCATCGCAGCTCAAAGGTGCCGACATGCAGCTCTGGAAGCCGATCGCTTTCCTCCTCCTCCTGCCGAGCGCCGCGCTCGCCACCGACGCCCCCGCAGAACAGGCCGACGAGACCGTCATCGTTCTCGGCCAGGGCGCCCTGCCTCCCGGCAACTCGGACAATCCGAACAAGCCGAGGATGCAGCTCGAGCTCGATGCGTTCTCGCTGAACTCGATGGACTTCATCTTCCCGTCCGGCCTGCGCGTCATCATGCAAGCCGACCACACCGAACCCCTGGTGGCCACCACCATGTGGATCGACCGGGGAAGCTCGTCCGATCCCATCGGAAAGGAGGGCATCGCCCACTACATCGAGCACCTGTGGTTCAAGTCCAAGCACGGCGAGGACATCCCCAAGGTGTGGGACCTGGTCAAGGAGATGGGGTGCGATCTGAACGCCTCCACCTCGAACGACTGGACCAACTACATGATGGTCTGCCCGTCCGAGTTCCTCCCGGTGATGCTCAAGCTCGAATCCCTGCGGCTCACCGACGCCATCACCGGGGTCACCGTCGAGGAGATGCTCACCGAGCGCGAGGTGGTGCGCAACGAGCTGCGCCTGAACTACGAGGTCGGTGGCAACGAGATGTTCAGCCACCTCTTTGCGGACATCTACCCGGAGGGGCACCCCTACCACCGCTCGACCATCGGGACCCACGAGTCGCTCACCGCGATCGAGCTCTCTGACATCCAGGACTACGTGGACGCCAACTACCGCCCCGTCAACGCCACCCTGGTGGTGATCGGCGACTTCGACCTGGACGACGCCAGCAGCCTCATCATCGAGAACTTCGACCTCAAGAGCCTCCACCCCGACCTCACCGAGGAGCACGTCTTCTTCTTCCCCCGCCCCGGAGTGGTGGAGCCAGACAAATCCAAGCGCGAGGACTGGTACATCGGCGCGTGGGACCCGGCGGCACCGCAGGAGAAGCTCCTCGACACCATGGGTCAGCCGGTGGTGCGGGTCACCGAGAAGGCCCAGCCACCCCCCATGCCCGCCCAACGGCTGAACTACCACGATGCACCGTTGGACCGGCCGGTGGTCGCCGTCGCCTGGTCGGTGCCCGGGGGTTACCGCGGCCAGGACGCGCTGTGGTCGCAGATCGCCGGCACGATTGGCAACCAGATGTGGTACCGGTTCCAGGACCCGAACCAACTCCGAGGCCTGAAGGGCGACAGCCGCATCTACACCGATCCCGTCTCCAACCAGAAGAGCGTGGGCTGCGGCTATGAGGCGGACACGGTGAACTCCACGGTGATGTGTTTCGCCGAGCTCGCCAACGACGATGTGGACGGAGGACGGGTCGGCAAAGAGATGATCGACCAGGTCTCGGAGGTCTGGAACGCGGACGTCACCAGCTCCGAGCAGACCTCGATGGGTGAGCGGTTCTTCAACCTGTCCCGGATGAGCTTCATGCGAGACATCCTGCTCTCGCTGGACGTGGTCTCCGCGCTGTACGGCCGCGCCTTCGACATCGCGCATTGGGCCCACTACACCGGCCGCCCGACCTACCACTCCGACATGATTGAGTCAGCCACCGAGGGCTCGCTCCACGAGGCCAAGGAGCTGGCCTTCGAGTACCTCACCCGCGCCCGGGCCGTGATCTCCGTCATGAACCCCATCCCGGAGGAGGATATGGTCGTGGACTCCTCGGAGACGGCGTTCCATGGCGCCCAACGCGGCATGGACATCGTGGTGCGGTCGGCGGTTGACCTCGACGAGGTCACCGCGGCGCTCATCACCGAGTCCACCAAGGTGCCCGACCTCTCCCAGATGCGAGAGAAGGTGATGGAGAACGGGCTGCGGGTGGTGGTGATGCGACACGGGGAGGTCCCGATCGCCCGCGTTCGACTGCTGTTCCAGGGCAGCTCCATGAACGACGCGACCGGCCGCTACGCGTTCGCCGACCAGTTCATGGCCACCGATTCCATCTTCAACACCGAGCTCGACCCGCTGCAGATCGCGGGGGACATGGACTTCACCGATTCCGGCATCTTCACCACCGCGAACATCACCGCGTCGTCCAAGAACGTCGACGGCGCGATGTGGATCCTGCGGCAGTGGGTCGGGTCCATTCACCCCTACACCGCGGGAAAGAACGACTGGATCCGCCGGCAGAAGAGCTCCCTCAAGGGCTGGTGGCTGCTCGATGAGCCGGGCTGGTTCGTGGAGCAGGTCATCGAGGACCACTGGAACCCCGGGCACCCGACCACCCTGTCGCTCACCTTCGATGACTACGACCGGATGAAGACCTGGGGGGTCGGAGAGGCTCGAGAGACCCTGAACCAGTACTACCAGCCCGCGAACACCACCCTGATCATCGTGGGCAAAGTCGATCCGGACGAAGTGCTCGCCCAGGCCGAGGCGTACTTCGGCGGATGGCGCGCCAAGCCGGGAACCGTGGTGGGCCCCCATCCGCCCATGCCGCCCGCCAATCCCGCAAAGCCGGCCCGCACCCTGGTCTTCGACGACCCGGGCAAGAGTCAGACCTCGGTCGAATACCAC
>JAFDJI010000680.1 GCA_019307545.1 Deltaproteobacteria bacterium
TGCTGGTGGGGCTCTTGGGTCTCCTCCGCCGCCGGCGCGCGGTCCGGGTGCGCGGCGAGGAGTAGACCCGGAGCCGACGGTTCCCGGGCGGATTACCGTCCACGAGTTCATGCACACGGGATCCCACGCGGCACCCCAGGCCTCGTTCTCCCGTACTTGGAGGAGGCCCCTTTTTCGACCCACGCGCGCACCGAGTGCGCTACCACAGCGTGTTGGGGCCCGCGGCGGCGTGGCGGAGTGCCATCGTCCCCACCGCGCCACAGACACACCAACCGTGCCCACCCGAAGCGGCACACAGCTGTACGGGTCAGCTGTACGGGTTTTGGGTGCTCTCTGGGTACCTGTACGGGTCACGCCGCCCGATAAGCGGCTTTGATCCTTCTCCTTGAAACCCGGTAGCAGAAGTTGATCTTCTGGAGACGGATCATCGCTGAGGCCTGTGCAGTGCTCCTCTCCATATGCGTTGGTACCGGCACAGGCTCAATCGAAGTTGGACCGGCCCGGGGCCGGCGGGCAACCACGTCTCCTACTCGAGTTCTCCGAGGAGCTTCTGAAGTGGCATCAAACAGCCTCGACCGCGGCGAGGATGTCGCGGATGCGGAGGTGATGGCTACGCGGCACGGATAGCCTCGGCGAGGACCCGGGCTTCGATCTCTGGGCGAAGTGCCTTGCGAGGTACGAGGTCCACCCGCTGACCGAGGATCTCCTCCAGTCGCTGGGCGACCGAAACCAGCTTGAAATACCCGGCGGGACGCTCCAACTCGACGAGCAGGTCGACGTCGCTGTCGGGCCCCTCTTCTCCGCGCGCCACGGACCCAAACAGGGAGAGGGAGCGCACCCCCATGCCGCGAAGCTCATTGGTGTGGCTGGCGATGGTCCGGAGGATCTCTTCTCGTGTCATGGCGCTTGCTTCCCTGCCAAAGTCTAGCCCGTGGCGGCGGGATGGGTCGGCGACCGCCGCGACGGGACACGATGAGATGACCGTGACCGGCACGGAAGGTGACTACACGCTCACCATGGACCTTCGGTGGGAGTTCTACGAGCCGTGAGCCTCACGGGCGCGCCTCGGCGACGCCCGGGACAGGCCAGACAAGGGGCCTCCTTTGCAGGCTGCGGAGAACCTGTCGCGGACGTGGGGTGCCCTGCTACTCCGGTCGCAGGTGCTCGATATCGTCGAGGTCCTTTGCCCGACCTGCATCTCTCTTGGATTGCAGCAAATCCTCGAGCCCGATGATGGGAAACGCCACCTCGACACCTGCGTCGCACATCGTCTCGACGACTCGACGATCCCACGCGTCGTCGAACGCGACCGTACCCAGTCGATTGATGAGGTCGATCCGATTGGGCGGGCGCCCGTCGCAGGTCGGGCGAGAGATGCTCTCCCGTCATTGCGACTCGTCACCCCGCAGGAACCTGCGGGCCTCCCCGGATGCACGGACGTCGACCTGCTCATTCCCGAACACGCGCTCTTTCAGGTGTTTCAGCAGGGCACGCCGCTCGTCGGCCGTCATGGCGTGCTGCTGCTGCCGGTCCCAGCGATCGGCCTCCTCGAAGCTACGCGCAATGTGGAAGATGCGCTCCATGAGGACAACAGAACACGAGCAAACCTCCTGGACAAGACGATACCTCGCCCAGGTGACCCTCAAGCGGGAGCAGACCCATCTCCGCAAGCCCGACGCCTATGGCCCCGCAGGAGGGTCGCTCCCGGCTTCTGGCTCACCGATCGCGCCGTCCCTCGGCGTGCTTGCGGGGCGGCTCCTCGCCCTCCGGTGACGGACGCATCCTCCTTCCAACTGGAGAATGCCGGCTTTCGTTGCCCTCGGACTTCAGGCCAGCCAATGAGGGTGGCAGCGCTTGCGCTTCCCCTGTGACAATCTCGGTGTATGCCCACCTTCGTCCGAGACGGTCGCGCGCTCACCTGGGCCGAGGTCGTGCGCGGCCTCCAGGACGATGCGGCGCTCCGCCGGCAGCTCACCGAGACCATCGCCGCGTCGCACCGGGCGCTGCTCTGGGAGTGTGTCCCCGTGTCCCGCGTGAACCGGGACCGGCCCTTCGAGCACGTCCTGCTGGACTGCCCGGCGCTCCGGGACGTGCCGCCGGACCCCTACCCCTTCGCGCGCCACCTCGACGCGGTTGCCTCGATCGCGACCTTCGACAACCTGGGCCGCGACGCGCGGCTGGTCGCCCCACGAGCCCTGGGTCACGAGCGGCACTACCCCCACCTGGCGGCCTTCGTCCGCGGCGCGCCGCGCGAGCAGGTCCACGACCTCTGGGCGGCGGTCGGAGCGGGCGTGGCCCGCTGGTGGGCCGAACGGGACACCCCTGTCTGGGTGAGCACCTGCGGCCTGGGTGTGTACTGGCTGCATGTCCGGCTGGACCAGCGCCCGAAGTACATCACCTGGACACCATTCCGGAGTTGGAGGGCCGGTGGCGACACCTGTAGCGAAACGGCGACACCGTGGCCGGAGGGTCTGACATCTGACGGCTCCTGAGCGCGCCATCACTCGTGCCTCGGCAGTCTCCCCGAGGGGGTGAAGCGCCCGCGTGAGGTCGGCACGGCGCTTGCAACCCAAAGGGGCGGAGGCGCCCAAGGGTCGGCGCTCCCGGGAGATGCCATGAAGAACGATCAGACCACGCTCGGTGAACTCATCTCCCTGTTCTACCGGGAGTACCTCAACCTCTACGGTGACAGCGAGGTGGCCTCTGTGGCCGCCGCCGCGACCATCAATAAGCTCCTCGAGGCCGAGAAGGAAGCCGCACACACGCTGACTTGGGCCGGTGCCCGCGCCGCCTAGTTGCCACCTCATCGTTCGGCGCAGATAGCCGACAATGCATCCCTCCCGCGCCCCCACGGTCAAGGGGCCATTCGCAGTTCGGCCCTCCGCGGCGTCGTGCCGTGCGGGCCTTGGTCGGGGTGCACAGA